>CBINKF010000130.1:0-7393 GCA_966251115.1 uncultured Cellvibrio sp. | reverse complement strand
ATTACCCGACCATAGTTGCCGCCAGGAAATCAACAATGGGAAGCTGGTGAGGATTTTCCCGGAATGGAAAACGACAATGGGCATTTTACATATTGTATTCACCACCCGCCGCGGGCTGCCCCCAGTAGTGCGCGCGTTTATCGATCACCTGGCAAGCCAAGTCAAACAAACTGGCGCCACCACGAATTAGGCTGATTCAATACAAAGCGGCGTCTATCACTATTATGTAAATTAGCCTTGTTTAGCTACCAGCACTAATGACCGGCGAGTAATTGGTGGCGTGGGGCTTGCCAACATAGAAAATAAAATACCTAACGACACTCACACAATTTTTAGAGCGGCATCTATTACAAAGCAATTTACCGCAGTATCTATATTGCAGCTGGCCGAACAGGGAAAGCTATCCCTGGATGACAAGCTGAGCAATTATTTCTCTATGCTGCCAAATTCCGATAAGATTACCATCAGAAATTTATTGGATCACACGTCAGGCCTCTGGGAACAGGAAAAAGACGAGGATTTCCCTTTTCCGATTGATCAGAAAGTTCCTGTAGACGCCCATCTTTCTTACATCCAAAAGAACAAGCCTTTTTTTGAACCAGGCGAAAAATGGAGGTATTGCAATAACGGATATTTCCTATTGGGGCTTGTCGTAGAAAAAGTTTCGGGGATTGGGCATTCTATTAAATTTTTCAATTATGATCATGCTGTGCCGTGTATCCATGGTGTATCTGGTTTTGGCGTATTACGCTTCGCTTTAAATACGCCCTACGGGCTACATCAAGGAGCCAGCAGCAAGCCCTATTGCGAAGTTGGAGCCCCATAAGAAAATTTTTTATTCAAACCTGCTGGGAGGTCACCCAAGGCGAACCCTTAGCTTTAACAGCTTAACGCCATACAATTTTTTGCTGCGCCAGCGCGCGAAGGCTCTCCACGGCTTTATTAACAGTATCGGAGGTATCGCTATCGCGATATATGGCATAGATTGGATAGGTAAACTCTGGTGCATTAGGAACAGGAAACAATTTTTTTTCTTCTATATAACGCTGCACTACGCGTGCGCGAAAGTAGCCTGTACCTGAGCGTTGGAGCAAATACTCCAGCGCCAATAAGCCAAAGTCGATTGACAACTCGGCGCGGCGCTTGCCGGGGAGCGCAGAATCGTGCTGCTGCTCATACACCGGCCCCCAATCAACATAAATATAAGGCTCCGGCGAGGCCGCCGATACCATGACCAGTTTTTCTTCCAATAATAATTCGATCTTTAGCCCAGGCAGATATTCGGGACGATATACCAATGCAATATCCAACAAGCCGTGACTCACACGATTGATTAACGAGCTGGCTTCGCCCGTTTCTACCTGGATAGCCAGTGCCGGGCAGGCCGAGCGCAAATCGGATATCCAGTTGAGTAACAACGGATTCCACAAGGCCAGCTCGCCTCCCAAAGAGATAGATTGGGTTTTGCTCGCAGGGAGCGGAACATCAAATCTGGCCTTGCCCCACAGCTGCACAATCTGCATCGCGTAACTGACAAAACGCTCACCTTCCGGGGTTAGCGATGCCCCGGCGCGATTGCGCACAAATAATTGGCAACCGAGCTGCCGCTCCAGATTTTTAATGCGCGCAGTAACTGTCGTTTGCGTAACATGCAGCCGCTCTGCCGTGGCGACAAAACTACCCGAGCGCGCTATATCTATAAATGTTTTTGCCAGTTCAATATCCATACACTTAATACCAAAATTTTTGATATTAAAGTTCATTTAAATTCATTATTCAACACCGCCTATACCCCATAAAATAAACGCAGGTTCCAGCCAAGTTATCCTCAACTATGTATCATCCCGCGCTCTATACCCCGTTAACTGATTTGTTAGGTTGTAAATACCCTGTTCTCTGTGCCGGCATGGGCGGCGTAGCCCGCTATAAGTTGGCCGCAGCAGTGAGTAATGCAGGAGGGTTTGGCTGCCTGGGTATGGTGCGGGAACAGCCAGAATTTATTCGCGAAGAGGTCATGCGCTATCGCGCACTCTGCAAAAAGCCATTTGCGGTTAACCTTATTCCCGCCGCGACACCACCCGCGCTATTGCGCGATCAAATTACCGAGTGCATATCACTCAAGGTTTCTTACCTGGTGCTTTTTTGGGATGTAGATAAAGACATTGTTCAACGCTGTTTGGACAATGGAATAACTGTGATGCACCAGGTCGGTAGCAGACAGGATGCAGAGGCGGCGCTTGAAGCGGGTGCACAGGTTCTAATTGCGCAAGGCATTGAGGCGGGCGGGCATGTGCGAGGCAATACCGCGTTATTTGGGCTGTTACCAGAGATATGTGCAATCAGCCCAGTTCCTGTTGTGGCTGCAGGCGGCATTACTACGGGAAATGCCCTTGCTGCGGCCCTGGCGCTGGGTGCACAAGGTGTCAGTTGTGGCAGCCTTTTTTTAACCACCACCGAGTCCAATGCGCACGACTTTCACAAAAGAGAAATAGTCCGCGCCAATGCGGCAGACACCACACTCTGCTATGACTTTTATCGGAACTGGCCCATTAAAGCGGCAGTTCGCGTACTAAAAAATGCTATTACCGAAAACCCCTACCACGATTACAAACACTTTGCCGATCAAGCTATCGGCAGCCAGGATGGCGCGCCCATATTTCCATTCTCCACCGACTCGCCCCTAAAAGGAGCAACCGGCGACCTAGCCACTATGGCGCTCTACGCCGGCCAGGGATGCGGGAGCATAAAAAGAATTAAACCTGCTGCCGAGGTAATTAAAGATCTGTTGGACAAGGCAAATTATTATTTGAATCGGCTGTAGCAATTTATCCAAGTGGTTATGAATTAAGGTAGAGATAATACTTATGAACCCCAAAGCGATGCTGACTTATGCACACTGCACTATGGCCACTATGTTATGCCTATCGTTATTGATTCTGTATATCGCTTACGCTTCAACACTTACGCTATCAATACTCACCCAGGCAGTATTGCATGTCGGGCTCATTATTTTTCCCACCTTTTTTAAAGTGAGCTACATCGTCCGGCTCATTGCTTTAAAACAATTAGGCAAACCTGTTAATTAACAAAAGCCAGGATGCTGGTTTTGTATCAATCCACTGGAGATGAACTGATGAAGTCAAAATGTTATTGGCACTACTGCTGCCCAGCGTCGGCTGTACAGCTTTTGCAGATGAATGCTCTACTGTCGTTGCTGCAAATGATGTAATGCAGGCGACTTTAAACCGCAATGCCCAAAATACGAATTAATTCCCTGCGCGATGAAGCAGGCAGTAAATCGGCCAAGGTATATTCATCAAGTACCGCAAAAAAAGCATTGAGTGCTTGCTGCAATACGCCTTTTAGGCGGCACGCCGGTGTTAAATTACAACCATCCCCATTAAAGCATTCCCCCAGGGCAAAGTCTTGCTCGGTTTCGCGCACCAATTTGCCGATATTAATATCTTTTGGCTGACCATTTAAACGCAAGCCTCCATTTTTACCGCGCACGGCTTGCAGATAGCCCCTGCGATTTAATTCCTGCACCACTTTCATTAAATGGCTTTTTGATATGTTGTAATTTTCTGCGATTTCCCGAATCGTGGAAATCTCGTTACCTTTTAGCGCAACGTAGATCAGTGTGCGCAATGAGTAATCGGTATAGCTGGTAATGCGCATGTATTTTCTCTAATCATCTGGTTGTTGTTAACCGGGGCGGCCATCAATTCTCGGGCGACTTAAAATAGGCCAGTAGAGGACGATAAATAAACTGAACGCAAAACACCACCCGACCGCTGCGATCATCACCCCGAGACGATAATTAAACCAGCCCAGGGCAGCACCAACCCGGCACACTGCAGCCGCGCTAATGCCGGCATAAATCAACCATCCCAATGCCGGTAGTTTAAACGGGCGCCCCGTATGCCCGAGCGCAACCCGGGTCATAACCCCCAGGATCAATGTCCCCATTGCCCCGGCACCCAATGCATGTTGCCATGCTGCTGGTGCCACCACCCCAAAGGCATTAAGGCCTTTTAAAAACAGCGCGACCACCAACCAGGCATACCCAAGGTGCAACACCCATAGCAAGGGTTCACGCCAGCTATGCCAGCCTTTCCAGCCCCACAGGCGCCACCCGTTAAGTGCGCCTGCCACCAGGGCTAGTACGCCGGTTAACCAGGAGTAGGCAATCCAATCTGCAGGAATTAATAGCGCCGTCGCAATAATGGATGCGCGATCCAGTATCGGCAGTGTCGTTGGGGTGACGGCTATTCCGTGATTGCGAAACCAGTTGCCAGTGAATAGCGGAATTATTCGGCCGCCAATGACCAGCATGATCAAGGTGATAAGCCCCAGAGCCAACGCCTGCCCATGCTGTAACCAGGCTGTCGCGCCGGTATTAAACCCGATATGCATGAGCAGGTTAGCCAATGCCAGTAACAAAACCATAACCCCCAGGGGCAGGTTACGGCGATTGCCATGGCGTATCAGTATTTGCAATACCAGCACCGCCAGCAGTAGCAAGAACAACATGTCACAGAAGGCCACCAACAATAGCGGTAAATAGCCCGCCAACCACATGGCAATCCGCCCTGTTAACCAGGCTCCAACGAGCAGCAGCAATTTGCCGCCTTGCAGCGGTGGCTCACCGGTCCAATTGCTAATAGCGGTCAACATGAACCCGGCAATAGCCGCTGAGGTAAACCCGAAGAGCATTTCATGGCTGTGCCAATGCAATGGCGACCAACCTAGCGGTAGTGCCAGCCCTCCGAACAGAAAGCCCACCCAGGCCAGTACAATGGCGAAACCATAGAGCCCAACCAGTATGAAAAATACACGGAATGGAGAAGCGAATAGGTTTTTAATCACAGGTTTTCTCTCTTGGCACAACGCGGCAGCAACCCGCACCAGGGCGTTTTATATAGCCCCATGCCCCTGCTGTTAAGGGGCGCGAGCCGCGTTCACCGCGTTAATTGATCCAGATCATATTAAAGATTCATTTATTTTGCATCTTTTAAAGATCTATTTACAATGAATCTTTAAAAATAAGCCTACATCTCGTTTAACTCAGGAGCCGCGTTATGAACGAGTACCGTAAACTCTGGTGGCTATTGATAGCCACGCTGATTGTTACCTTTTCACTGCTTGGTTATTTCGGGCGCGAGGTTTATCGACAAGCACCGCCGATTCCCGCCGAGGTTGTAACCGATACTGGTCAGCAACTTATGACACGCGACTCCATCCTTGATGGCCAAACCGCCTGGCAATCTGTGGGTGGAATGCAACTGGGCTCAATCTGGGGGCATGGCGCCTATCAGGCACCGGACTGGAGCGCAGATTGGCTGCATCGCGAATTGCTCAACTGGCTGGAGCTGACCGCCCAGGCAGAGTTTGGGCAAGGCTATGCCAAGCTACCCGCCTTGCAGCAACAGCAATTACAGCTTGAGCTTAAGCAGGCGTATCGAACCAATACTTACGACGCCGCGACCGGGCAATTGCGCATTAGCGAGCGCCGCGCTCAGGCCATTCGCCTGACGGGAGACTATTACAGCCGTTTATTTGCCAAGGCGCCGGAGCTGCATGGCACACGCGAAAGCTATGCAATGAAAGAAAACACCCTGCCTTCCGCCGAGCGACGCGAGCGCCTGACTGAGTTTTTCTTTTGGACCGCCTGGGCAGCAGCAACTGAACGCCCCGGCACCACCGCCACTTACACCAACAACTGGCCCCATGAGCCTTTAATAGGAAACCATCCCACACCGGAAAATATTGTGTGGTCAGTGGTCAGCATTGTGCTGCTCATCGCCGGTGTTGGTGCGCTGATTTGGATATGGGCGTTTTTACGCAAAGAGGAAGCACTACCCGCGGCACCGGCAGCAGATCCAATCACCAGCTTCGCGCTCACTCCATCTCAGAAGGCGCTGGGAAAATATCTATTCCTGGTGGTTGCGCTGCTCAGCTTTCAAATTTTTATTGGCGCCTTTACCGCCCATTACACCGTAGAGGGGCAAACCTTTTACGGCATTGACCTGTCCCAATATTTCCCTTATTCACTCACGCGCACCTGGCATATACAGGCCGCACTTTTCTGGATTGCCACTGGCTTCCTCGCCGCTGGTTTATTTTTGGCTCCCATCATTAATGGTGGTAAAGATCCTGCCTTTCAAAAACTCGGTGTGGACATTTTGTTTTGGGCATTGATCGTCGTGGTC
Source organism: uncultured Cellvibrio sp. (assembly GCA_966251115.1). Classification (GTDB taxonomy): domain Bacteria; phylum Pseudomonadota; class Gammaproteobacteria; order Pseudomonadales; family Cellvibrionaceae; genus Cellvibrio. The sequence continues at coordinate 1,181 of CBINKF010000130.1, read as the reverse complement.
CTTGGTTCATTTATCGGAAATTACCTGGCTATCGCACAAATAATGCCCGCTGAATGGAGCTTCTGGCTGGGCCAGCAAGGGTATGAATATGTCGACCTTGGTCGCCTTTGGCAGATTGGTAAATTTACCGGCATAGCTCTCTGGCTGGTGTTGATGTTGCGCGGAATCGTGCCAGCACTGCGCCAACCCGGAGATAAAAATTTATTGGCATTGTTGACGGCATCCGTGGGCGCCATCGGCTTGTTTTACGGCGCAGGTTTCTTTTATGGCGAGCGCACGGTTTTATCGGTAATGGAATATTGGCGCTGGTGGGTTGTGCATTTGTGGGTGGAGGGTTTCTTTGAAGTATTTGCAACCACGGCCTTGGCTTTCATCTTTTTTAATATGGGCCTCGTCTCGCGCACCCATGCCACCGCTGCCAGCCTGGGTTCCGCATCCCTGTTTATGCTGGGCGGTATCCCCGGCACCTTCCACCATTTGTATTTTGCGGGCACCACGACACCGGTAATGGCTGTTGGTGCAACATTTAGTGCGCTGGAAGTGGTGCCGCTGATCGTGCTTGGCTATGAAGCCTGGGAAAACTGGAGATTAAAACAACGCGCCCCCTGGATGAACAACATCAAGTGGCCGCTACATTTTTTTGTCGCCGTTGCTTTTTGGAACATGCTTGGCGCCGGTGTGTTCGGCTTTATGATTAACCCGCCCATCTCGCTTTACTATGTGCAAGGTCTGAACACAACGCCGGTCCATGCCCATGCAGCATTATTCGGGGTGTACGGCATGCTCGCGCTAGGTTTTACCCTGCTGGTACTGCGCTATATTCGCCCCGCGCTGGTGTTTAGTGAGCGCCTGATGAAAATAGGTTTCTGGTGGCTTAATGCCGGTTTGATGTTGATGATTGTTACCAGTTTGTTGCCTATAGGTATTATCCAGTTCCACGCCAGTGTGAGCGAAGGCTTATGGTATGCGCGCAGTGAAGAGTTTATGCAGCAACCGCTGCTGGAAACCTTGCGCTGGGTAAGAACATTTGGCGATGTAATCTTTCTTGTGGGAGCCCTGGCGGTGGTATGGCAGGTGGTCACGGGAGTTTTTGGGAAGGCATCGACCAGGCAATTATCCGGTGAATTATTAACCCGGCGATCAAATATATCGTCCTGACATATTTGATCGGCGCCCTGGAA
>CBINKF010000129.1:0-7406 GCA_966251115.1 uncultured Cellvibrio sp. | reverse complement strand
GGGGTGCGCCCCACTCATGCCAATAATAACCAGCTGTTTCCGTTTGCCAGTGACATCTCTGCAGCGGTAGTACAAGCCAAGCACCTGCAGACTTGCCCACTGAAACCACCCTGCCAGCCAAGGAGTTTCTATGAATGCTCAAGATCTGTCTCAAGCCGATAATGCCGTACTGGTGCAACTGCGCCAAATCGCCAAAACCTATCGCAAAGGCAAAGAGCAAGTTCCGGTATTAGCGGACTTGAATCTGGTAATTCATCGCGGCGATTTTCTCGCGCTTATGGGACCTTCGGGGTCGGGTAAAACCACGCTGCTGAATTTGCTCGGTGGGCTGGATACACCGAGCGCGGGCGAACTGCTAATTGGCGGCCAGCGGCTGGATAAAATGAGCAGCGCCCAGCTCACCAAATGGCGCGCGCGCCACGTGGGTTTTATCTTTCAGTTTTACAACCTGATGCCGGTGCTCACCGCTGAGCAAAATGTCGAATTGCCCCTGCTGCTCACGCCGCTCAATAGCCGCGAGCGCAAGCAGCATGTAGCGGCAGCGCTGGAGCTAGTGGGCCTGGCAGATCGCGCCAAACACTACCCCAGCGAACTCTCCGGCGGCCAGGAGCAGCGCGTTGCCATTGCGCGGGCGCTGGTGAGTGACCCGGATTTATTGCTGTGCGATGAACCCACCGGCGATCTTGATCGCGCCACCGCTGACGAGATTCTCTCGCTCCTGCAAATGCTCAATCGCCAGCAACATAAAACCATTGTCATGGTGACCCACGACCCGCGCGCGGCCGACCATGCCAAAACCATTTTGCACATGGACAAGGGCGCGCTGGTGGGCGAGCCCCATGCGGTGGAGGCGAATTGACATGTATTTTTTTTCCTTTGTGCTAAAAAACCTGGGGCGCAAAAAGGCGCGCACTACACTGACGTTACTGTCGATTGTGGTGGCTTTTTTGTTGTTTGGTTTGCTGCGCAGTCTGGCGGCGGCCTTTAACCAGGGCGCCGAGTTGGCGGGCGAAGATCGCCTGGTCACCATCAATAAAGTCACCTTGATCCAACCCTTGCCCTACAGCTATTTGCGCAAAGTGCAAATGCTCGAGGGTGTCGACAAGGCGACGCTTGCCAACTGGTTTGGCGGCTACTATCAGGACCCTAAAAATCAGTTTCCGCAGTTTCCGGTGGAGGCGGAAAATTATTTTGATATTTATCAGGACATGTACACCCTGCCCGAAGAGCAATTAAAAGCCTGGAAGGCCGATCAGGTGGGGGTGGTTATAGGTCGCGCCCTGGCCAATAAATTTCACTGGGCCATTGGCGATCGGGTTCCGCTCATTGGCATGTTCCCGCGCGAGGGTGGCAGTACCACTTGGGAATTTGTGGTTGATGGCATCTACGATGCCAAAGACAAACGCGCCGATACCAATGCCATGTTGATGCACTACAAATATTTTGATGAGGCGCGCCAGTATGGCAAAGGCACTCTGGGGTGGATGATTATCAAAGTGAAAGACTCGGCCCAGGCGGAACAGGTGGCGCGCGCTGTGGACGATATGTTTGCCAACTCTTCAGCGGAAACCAAAACCTCCAGCGAAAAAGATTTTGCCAAATCCTTTGCCAAACAATTTGCAGACATAGGGCTAATTACCACCCTGATTTTGGGCGCGGTGTTTTTTACCATGTTGCTGGTAGCGGGCAATACCATGGCGCAAAGTTTTCGCGAGCGTATTCCCGAGTTGGCGATTTTAAAAACCCTGGGCTTTTCCGATCGCGCGGTGATGCTAATGGTGTTGGCGGAGGCGGTACTGGTGTCGCTGCTGGGTGGTTTGCTCGGTTTGTTGCTCGCCAAAATATTTGTCGATGGCGCCGCTGAGGCGTTTGCTGCAAACCTTCCCGGCTTGCACATGTCGCCCCTGGTGCTACTAACCGGTTTGGGGTTAATGCTGCTCTTTGGCGTGCTGACGGGAATTATCCCCGCACTCCAGGGGTTACGCTTGAACATAGTCACAGCACTGCGGAGACGCTAATTATGTTTATCAATGCAATGACCCAAATCTGGATAGTCACACTGATGAACCTGCGCAATTTGCCGCAGCGCTTAGGCAGCTCATCGGTGGCGGTTTTTGGCGTGGCCTGTGTGGTGGGGGTGTTTACCGCAGTGCTGTCCATGGCCAGCGGCTTTCAGCGCACCATGACCAATGCCGGCGCCGAGGACACGCTGATATTAATGCGCGCCGGCGCCAATTCGGAAATGAGCAGCGGCCTGGGGTATGAGCAAACTCAGCTGGTGGCCAATGTGCCGGGAATCGCCCGGCGCGCTGGCAAACCGCTCAGCTCACCTGAGTTGTTTGTGGTGGTGGATGTGCCCAAGCGCGCCACCAACAGCTCGGCCAATGTGCCCCTGCGCGGTGTTGAGCCAGTGGCGTTTGAGGTGCGCGATAAATTTAAAATTATTGCCGGACGCAATTTTGAGCCGGGTAAAAATGAATTGATTGTCGGGCGCGGTGCGCAAAAACAATTTGCCAATCTTGATCTAGGCCGCAGCGTAAAATTTGGCAGCACCGAGTGGCAGGTGGTAGGGGTGTTCAGCGATGGCGGCGGCCTGGCCGAGTCGGAGCTCTGGTGCGATGCCAAAATTTTGCAAAATGCCTATCGGCGCGGCAATAGCTATCAAACCATTCGGGTCAAGCTCGCGGATAAAAATAGCCTGGCAGATTTTAAAGCGGCTTTAGCTGCGGACCCCAAATTTAATCTGGATGTGCAGCGCGAAACGGATTATCTGGCGGCGCAATCCGAGCCCTTGAGCAAGTTTATTAAAATCGTTGGTTACCCGCTCGCGATTCTTATGGCACTGGGGGCGGTATTTGGTGCGATCAATACCATGTACACCTCGGTGTCCACGCGCACGCGCGAAATCGCCACCCTGCGCGCCCTGGGTTTTGGCGCTTTTCCGGTGGCATTTTCCACCCTGGTGGAGTCGCTCGCACTGTCGCTGATCGGCGGCTTGTTAGGTGCTGTGCTGGCCTACCTGGTGTTTAACGGCTACACGGTGTCCACGCTTAATTTCGCCAGCTTTAGCCAGGTGGTGTTTGATTTTGCGGTGACCCCGGACCTGCTGGTGCAGGGGGTGGTTTTTGCGGCGGTAATCGGCTTTATCGGCGGCTTTTTCCCGGCGCTGCGCGCCGCCCGTTTGCCGGTGGCCAGCGCCCTGCGCGAAGTCTAGTGGGGGGTAATCAGGGGGCGCCCAGCTGCGCATTATCAAATCGTGATGCAAATCCCACACCAGCCCCAAACTCGGTCACCCATTAAGAAGATTGTCGGGCGCTGGGCACTGGGTTAACATCCGCGCGGCACGAACAAAAAAATGCGCCAGGGGAGACACCTGTGCCTGGCGCAGATATAAATACAATAGGCACCATAACTACAAAAATTAACAGCGAGGGGTTCCCAGTTGAAAGACGATAAGCCCACATCCTTTGATATCGCCTACCGGGCAGGCGTTTCCCAATCCACTGTATCGCGCGCCCTGCGCAATAGCCCTCTGGTAAACGAAGAGACGCGCCGCAAAGTGCAGGAAATCGCGCGTGAACTGAACTACAAGGTCGACAAAAACGCCAGCAGCCTGCGCTCGCAGGAGAGCAAAACCATCGCGCTCCTGCTGTGCGAGGACCATGGCACCGGGGAGTCGCTGATCAACCCCTTCTTCCTCTCCATGCTTGGTAGCATTACCCGCGCCACTGCCAGTCGCGGCTACGACCTACTCATCTCCTTCCAGCAGTTCAGCGAGGACTGGCACGCCGACTACGAAGACGCCAACCGCGCTGATGGCATTATCTTTTTGGGTTATGGCGACTACGAAGGCTTTGTGAAAAAGCTCACCTACCTCACTGAAGTAGGCGCCCACTTCATCACCTGGGGGCCGGTATTGGAAGGCCAACCGGGGGTGTCCATAGGTTGTGACAACTTCAACAGCGCCTATAACGCCGCCAAGCATCTGCTCGCCCTGGGGCGCAAAAATATTGCCTTCCTGGGCGATGTGTCCGAACACAGCCCTGAATTTTCTGCGCGCTACCACGGCTTTTGCAAAGCTCTGCGCGAAGCGGGTATAGAGCCCAACCTGCAATTACAGGTTGCCGCCGAAACCTCCGAGGAGGAGGGCTACAAAGCCACCCTCAGCCTGCTCCAGCGCCGTCTGGATTTTGATGCCATCTTCGGTGCCAGTGATTTGATCGCCATAGGCGCCATGAAAGCCTTGGAGGAGGCGGGGCTTCACGTACCCCAGCAAGTGGCGGTGATGGGCTTTGACGACATCCCCATGGCGTCCTACACCCATCCACCACTAACCACCGTGCAACAAAACACGCTGCTTGCCGGCGAGCTGCTGGTGGAGAATCTGCTCAAACTGGTGGCCGGCGACACTGTAGAGTCAAGGCTGCTGCCCGCCAAGCTGGTGGTGCGCGGCTCCTGCGGGGAAAAGCCCCTCAAAAAATAATTGCGTTTTGGCGTAGGTCGGATAAGCGCAGCGCCATCCGACGTTGATTAGACGTCGTCTTAGGGTGATGTATTTAGCTTATTGGATTACTAGCTTTAGGCAGTTTATGGGAATCGTTAATAAATTAGCTTTTACTGGTTTTTTGGTTCTTATTTTGAAGATGCTGCTCCTTGGGCAGGATGGCGACGGATCTTGGATTGAAATGAGGGGTTATTCAAGAGTTCTCTTTGTTTGGGGCATGATTGGCGGGGTATTTTTATGGGTCTCTATGTTAGTGGATCATCTAAAGTATTCGCGTGTTAAAAATAAAGTTGCTTGGGGTTTGGTGCTTATATTTGGCCAAATACTGGCCGCTTGTGTGTACTATGTTTTTGTATATTTAAAAGCACCTAAACATTTAACTGGCTCGTAGATCCGACTAGCAACGTGTAATCCCTCGAATGATTTTTTCCAATTCACGCTCATTTGCTTAATCACGAGACAGACCTTTGAGTTGTGCGAGCCTTTCGTTGTTCGTTTTCCATATGCAGTTTTTTACATTCGTACGATTTACGTCGCTAATCGTACTTGCGAATTACTGTAGTGGATAGTGCTCATCTGTGCACGAAATTTCTACTTTATGACACAGGTTTTCGATAGTTAAATAGGAGTAATGAAAATGGTTTTAGCAAGAGTCTTAGTGGTTGCAGGGATGTTTTTTACTGGCTGTGCGGTGGCGGGAGAGCAAACGGGAAAGGTCAAAGAGTTAGTTGTTCGTAATGATGGGTTACATTATTTTTGGTTACAAGGGGAGCCGTCAGGAAAACCAGTTTGTGCAAGGAACGCTTATTGGATGATCCAAGATGAAAATAGTGCAGCCGGTAAGTCTCAGCTAAGTATAATTCTTAGTGCGCAGGCGCAACAAAAATCTGTGCGAGTAGTTGGTACTGGTTCGTGCACCCGTTGGAGCGACGGCGAAGACATTAGCTACATATCCATTCAATAGCTTTACGTAAGCAAGTAGTCGGATGGCGCTGCGCTTATCCGACAAGAAAACGATTCAAATAAAAAGCCCGCGATTTTTGGTCGCGGGCTTTTTGTTTTTTACGGCTTAACAATTACTGGTGATGCACATCGTGCACGTCTTTCACCCAGAGGGTGGAGAGGGCGGCGAGGAACAGCGCAATACCGCCACAGATAAGCGCGTATATAGCCTTGTCATCAAACAGTTGACGCACCATCAGGCCGAGCAGTGTTGAAGCAAGAATTTGCGGGATGGTGATAAACAAATTAAAGATGCCCATGTAAATACCCGCTTTGTTGGCGGGCAGTGAGCCAGCCAAAATGGCGTAGGGCATGGACAGAATGGAGGCCCAGGCGAAGCCAACGCCGATCATGGCGACCCAGAGGTAGGCCGGGTCTTTTATCAGGTAGAAACTGATATAGCCCAGGCCGCCCAAAATAAGGTTGATCATGTGCGCAATTTTGCGGTTGGTGACGCGCGCCAACCAGGGGATGACAAAGGCCGCGACTACGGCGAAAGCGTTATAGGCGGCGAATAAAATGCCCACCTGGTTGGCGCCCTGGTTATAAAGTTCGGAGGTGGTGTCGGTAGTGCCGTAGTGGAACTCGGTCACTGCCGGGGTAGAGTAAATCCACAAGGCGAACAAACCAAACCAGGAAAAGAATTGCACCACCGCCAGCTGCGCCATGGCTTTGGGCATGTTGTATAAATCGTTCATTACTTCGCACAGGCCATTGCGCGTGCGCCCTTGCTTTTGCAGCTGCGCGGTAATTAATTGCAGTAAGCCAAAACCCAACACGCCGCCACTTAACACATAAAGCTCGGTGGTGAGTTTCAGTTCAAAAATCATCAGCGATGCGATTAAGCCAAGGCCAAACCAAATGCCACCCAGCAGCGGGTAGTTAACTTGACGATGAACTAGTTCGACTACATCGGCTTTAGCGGCTACGGATTTTTCCTGGGCTTCAAACGCCGCCAATTGTTCGGGTGAATATTCCTTGGTAGAAAGCACCGTGACCAGTACCGCCAGCAAGAAGGCACCGCCGCCAATATAAAACGAGTAGATGACCGAGTCGGGAATTTGCCCGGCGGGCGCGGTGTTGCTCACCCCAAACCAGTTGGTAAACATCCAGGGCAGGGCGCTGGCAACTACTGAGCCTACACCGATAAAAAATGCCTGCATGGCAAAGCCGGTGGTGCGCTGCTCGTTGGGCAGCATGTCGCACACAAAGCTGCGGAAGGGCTCCATGGCGATGTTGATGGCGCTGTTGAGCAGCCACAGGCAGATAACGGTCACCCAGAGGGCGCTGGCGTTGGGCATGATAAACAGCGCCAGGGTGGCGAGCACTGCACCCCAAAAAAAGAACGGGCGGCGGCGGCCGAGGCGGGTCCAGGTTTTATCGCTCCAGTGGCCGATCAGCGGTTGCATAATCAAACCGGTTACCGGTGCGGCCAAAAACAGAATGGCCAAATCGCCCACATCCACGCCCAGGGTTTGGAAAATGCGCGGCACATTGGCGTTTTGCAACGCAAAGCCAAACTGTATGCCGAGGAAGCCAAAGCACATGTTCCAGATTTGCCAGAGTGTTTTGCTGGGTTTAAGCAGGGGTGTAGCTGCGGGATTATTCATTGTTATCGCCTGTATTAACTCTATTACCTGTGCAGCGGTGCCAGAAAATGGGCCGCTTTTTTATGTACTTTAAAAACCAAAAGGCTTGCCGGCAGGGCCGACAAGCCTTGTCTTAACGCTGGTTGCTGCTATTTAGCATAGCGTGCGCTGGTGCTGGCGTTGTTGTCCCAGACTTTTCCATCGGCGTAAGAGCGCAGCAGCTTGATATATTCGGCGTGACTCCAGGCTAGGGGAGTGGCGGAATCAGTGCCTTCGCCCAGGGTGTAGTTGTAAACACTTTTGTTACCTAC
>CBINKF010000128.1:0-7409 GCA_966251115.1 uncultured Cellvibrio sp. | reverse complement strand
GGTTTTGCGTCCACCAGTTGGCCTGGTAAGCGCTGCCCTGGGTTTGCACCTTGGCGCCGCCCGAGTAGGCAGTTGTGCTATTCCATTGGGGAATACCACTGCAATCAAGGGCGTGCCCGGTGCTGGCAAAGCAGGCGCTCAGCAGCAGTACACTGTAGGTCAGGCCATATTTTAAAGCGGAAAAAATCGTTGAAAACTTGTTAAGTGAAAGGTTCATAGACGCCTCATTGTTGGCGCGCATTCGAATAGCGCTTGTTATCTGTGATTGATTGGCCGTCCATCCCGACAATACATGAGGTGATTGCGGCGATCCCGGGCCGTCCACCCGCTACCTCTGGGTGAACTACAACAGGATTTATTCTGGGGAGAGCGAGGGCGTTTGTTAGGTATTTTTCACTGCAAAAAAGATACTTTTCACAGGCATAGCAGAACTTGTGGGCGCTGTAACAAGATCCATAAGGTGCAAATGAGACAGGCATAAAAAAGCCCGGTATCAAACCGGGCTTTTGTGTGGGCATGGGCTAAAGGCTAGTTAAACAGGCCTTTAAAGAAGTAGAAGAACAGAATTGAGAGGCCAGCGCCGGCGGGCAGGGTAATCAGCCAGGAGGCGAAGATGCCGCCGATCACGCTCAGGTTGAGTGCCCCTATACCGCGCGCCAGGCCCACGCCCAGCACCGCACCTACCAGGGTGTGGGTGGTGGAGATGGGTAAACCAATACCCGAGGCGATAACCACTGTGGCGGCGGCGGCCATCTCCGCGGCAAAGCCGCGGCTGGGGGTGAGTTCGGTAATTTTTTTGCCGATGGTCGCCATTACCTTAAAGCCATAGGTGGCCAGGCCGATCACTATACCTATGCCGCCCACCAATAAAATCCAGGGGGCAACTGAGGCCTTGGCACCAACTTCACCTGACTGGATTACGCTGACCACCGCCGCCATTGGGCCAACGGCGTTGGCCACATCGTTGGAACCGTGGGCAAAGGCCATGGCGCAGGCGGTAAAGATCATCAATACACCAAATACCCGCTCCACGCTGGAGAAGCGATTGCCCTTGTCGGCTGTTTTGTCCTGAGTGATGCGGCTCATCAGGAATATTCCTATGCCGGCCACTATCACGCCGATAATCGCCGCAATCAGCATCGCCTGCATAAAGTTGAATTCTACTTGGTGGGCTTTAAGTACGTGCTTGAGGCCCTTGAGAATCGTGACCATCGACAGGAAAAAGCCCACGGCAAACATGTAAAAGGGGATATAGCGCTTGGCATTGTTAAACGGGTCTTCGGTATCGAGGATCAAATACTGCACCGAGCGGAAAATCCAGAAGGCAATAATGCCGGCCACCAGGGGCGAGGTTACCCAGGAGGCGACAATGCTCCACACCTGGCCCCACTGCACCGCGTCGGCCGAAATGCCCACGGCGGCAAAGCCGATAATGGCGCCGACAATTGAATGGGTAGTGGAAACCGGCCAGCCGAGAATGGAGGCGATCAACAGCCAGGCACCAGCCGCCAGCAGCGACGAGAGCATGCCAAACACAAAGAGGTCGGCGTGGCCCTGCATGGCCGACACGTCGACAATGCCGCTGCGAATGGTTTCGGTCACTTCACCGCCGGCCAGGTAGGCGCCGGTAAATTCAAAGATCATGGCGATAAAAATCGCCTGCTTGAGGGTTAGTGCGCGCGAGCCCACCGAGGTGCCCATGGCATTGGATACGTCATTGGCGCCTATACCCCAGGCCATAAACAGACCGAAAGCGCACGCCAGAACGAACAGCACTTGGCCGTATTCAGCAAATAGAGTCATTGTTGTATTTCCCCAGATAAAAAAGGATTAGTGCGCCAGCAGGAGCTGCAAACGGCCACCGACATCGTGGGCACGGTTGGCGATATCGCCCACCCAGTCGATGATGTTGTAGAGAAACATCACGTCTACCGGGGGCAACTGGGCTTCGAGGGCAAAGAGCGAGGTGCGCACGCCAATTTCGAGTTGGTCGGCTTTCTCTTCGCGGTCGTCCAATTCCTTGATCATGTTTTCAACTACGGTGAGTTCGCGACCGCTAAAACCGGTCTCCAGCAACTCATCCAGTTCGTTGATGGCGGTGAGGGCTTGCTCGGCAGCGGCGACGCTGGAGCGAACAAACTCATTCATTTGGTCTTTCATACTGGCGGGAATGGCCATGCGGCGGCCCATGATGATCCCGGCAATGTCCTTGGCGCGGTTGGGGATGCGGTCCTGCATGGTCAGCAGTTCCAGCAGGTCGGTGCGCGGTACCGGCAGGAACAGGCTTTTGGGCAGGTGCAGGCGCAGTTGCTTTTTGATCTCATCCGCATCGTTCTCGTGCTCGACCACCTGCTGCTGGATATTGCGCGCCAGATCCCAGTCGCCGGCGGTTACCGCTTCAAAAAAGCCCACCAGCTCGGAAGCTGCCTTAACTGCCAGCGCCATGTGTTCCTGCATGGGCTTAATGGGTGAGCGGCCAAACAGGTTGGACAGGTTTGCAAAAGGCATGATCTACCCCCTCAAATGAAAAGTGCGCGCAGTATAAAAACTTGAGCGGCAAAGGTCACCAACAGAAATGACAATTTTATGACAGATTGATCTGGCGCGACCTTCATCGAATTGGCGCCTTATGTCCGCCACAGCCAGGTCTGCCAATTGGCAGGCAGATTCTTTGGCCCCGAGCCGCTACAATCCCCTGATAGCAATTAAGAATAGCAACTAAGACTAGGCGGGATTTCTTCATGGTGCAGGCGTTTGTGGACAGATTTCTGGACTTGCGTGGCTTGGTGGACGACCTGGTGGCCGATGGCCTTATGGCCAAGGCCGAAGCCAATGCCCTGCTCGGCGCCTCGCGCAGCCGCGATCAGGCGATTATGCACCCGCTCAGTTACATTGCCAGCCTCTCCATTGAGGACTTGCGTCGCCCCGGCAAGGTCCTCGATGCCGACGTGCTCACCCAGTGGCTGGCGGAGAAGGCGCGCCTGCCGCTGTTTCATATAGACCCGATGAAAATCGACGTGGCCAAGTGCACCGAGGTGATCAGCTACGCTTTTGCCAAGCGCCACGGCATCCTCTGTGTGCAGGTCAACCCGGACCACGTGCTGGTAGCCTGTACCCAGCCGTTTATGGGCGGCTGGGAGCCGCAAGTAGAGCATGTGGCGCGCCGCCAGGTGCGGCGGGTGGTGGCCGATCCGGCGGATATTGAGCGCTACATGGTGGAGTTTTACACTTTGGCGCGCTCGGTATCTGGCGCTAGCGGCCTCACCTCGGCCTCGGCCATTACCAACTTTGAGCAGCTGGTGGAGCTGGGCAAATCCCAGGACCCGGATGCCAATGACCAGCACATCGTCAAAATCGTTGACTGGCTGCTGCAGTACGCCTACGACCAGCGCGCCAGCGATATCCACGTAGAACCGCGGCGCGAGGTGGGGCGTATCCGCTTTCGCATCGACGGCGTGCTTCATTACGTGTATGAATTGCCAGCCAATGTCGCCACTGCCGTGACCAGCCGCTTTAAGGTGCTGGCGCGTATGGATATCGCCGAAAAGCGCAAACCCCAGGATGGCCGCATCAAAACCCGGCGCAACGATGGCAGCGAGATTGAACTGCGGATTTCCACCCTGCCCACCGCCTTTGGCGAAAAACTGGTGATGCGTATCTTCGACCCGGAAGTGCTTTTGCGCAGCTTTACCGATTTGGGCCTGGTGGGGGACGACTACCAGCGCTGGCAATCCATGTTGCATCGCCCCAATGGCATAGTGCTGGTCACCGGCCCCACGGGTTCCGGTAAAACCACCACGCTTTACTCCTCCCTGCGCCAACTGGCTACGGCGGAAGTCAATGTCTCCACCATTGAAGATCCCATCGAGATGGTGGAAGAGGCGTTCAACCAGACCCAGGTGCACCACAAAATCGGCCTGGACTTTGCCGCCGGCATTCGCAGCCTGATGCGCCAGGACCCGGACATTATTATGGTGGGCGAGATCCGCGACCTGGAAACCGCGCAAATGGCGGTGCAGGCGGCGCTCACCGGGCACCTGGTGCTCTCCACCGTGCACACCAACGACGCCCCCAGTACGGTGGCGCGCCTGCTCGACCTGGGCATTCCCTCCTATTTGATTAACGCCACCTTGCTGGGGGTGATGGCGCAGCGTCTGGTGCGCACTCTCTGCCCTCATTGCAAAGAGGAGGGCAGTATTTCGGCGCAGGATTGGACCGAGTTGGTGGCGCCCTGGAAGGTGAGTGTGCCCGCCAAGGTCTATCGCCCGGTGGGCTGTCTGGAGTGTCGCAATACCGGCTACCTGGGGCGCCAGGGGCTCTATGAAATTCTGATGGTGTCGGAGAGCATCAAAGAGCGGATAACGGCCAGCTGCAACCTGCAGGACGTGAGGCGCCAGGCGATGAAAGAGGGCATGCGCACCCTGCGCTTGTCCGGCGCGCAAAAAATTGCCGCTGGACTCACCACCATGGAAGAAGTTATGCGCGTGGCACCGCCGCCGGAAAAACTGTGAGCTCTGGTATTAGTCAATTGCCAGCAGCAATTAATCAGGCGCAGCAGCTAATCATTAAAAGTGAAGCGACTATTCCGTTAAAAGCGAAGTGACTATTCCGTTAAAAGCGAAGTGACTATTCCGGGGCCAGGTTGAGCGGGTTGAGGTCGTATTTCAAATAACCTGGGTCCAGTTGCTTGAGCATGGGGTTTTCCAAACGCAGCAACAGCCGAGGGTGCAGTTTGAGCGCAAGTATTCCCGTTAAAAAATTCTGCCGCCAGAGCGCCAGAAGCGAGCCGTCGAGGTAAGCCAATTGCAGGCCGAGCTCTATGCGTTCGCGCGCGGCGCGGTTTTGGCTGCCCATAAAGTAAAAACGCGGCAAGGGGTAAACCAGCAACAGGTGCTCGTCGAGCGAGAGTCGCTCAATATTGCTAAAGGCTTTTAGTTCGTTGCTAATCTCGTTAATGCCGCGACAAAACAAATCCAGGCGCCCCGCTGCCACCATGCGAAACAGGCTGGCATAACTGCCAACCTCTTCAACTTTTAAACCGTTGTGGCGCAGGATAAGCGTATCTACCCAGCCTACACCCTGGCCGATGGTGAACTGGCGCAGGTCCGCCAGGCTTTTTACCCGCGCCACAGCATCCTTTACCGCTGGGTTTACATAGCACACCCGGTAACCCACCACGCCCAAATCCACCGGAAAGGGGATATAACTCAAGTCGCCCTTGGCGATGAGTTTGGGGTCGTAACTCATTTCGATCAGCAGATTGGGGTAGATATTGAGCGCCGCCGCAAACAGCGAGCGCGGGGTGTTCATTGGCGGTATGGGCTGCAGGCGATAGTCGCCGTAAAGGGTTTTGGTTTTATCCAGGGCCAGGCGGATCAACTGGGTATTGTAGGTTTCGCGCAAATCGCCCGCTGTCTCCTGGCTGCGCACAGAAAACAGGGTTTGCGCCGGCAGCGACAGACTGCAAAAAACGAGCAGGTAGCAGATTCCCGAGAGTCTGTTCATGGCGGCTTGTTAAACCTGTTATGCGCTCTGGTGGACGGCGCGTTCTGGCACCCGACACTTCATTTCAAATTGATATATATCAACGCAGTCTAGCGCGGCTTAATTCATTCTAGACTTGAAAGCTGTTGCCGAGTAGGACTGAACTCCATGATCTTCACCAGATTGCGCGAACGGTTACCGCAGGATTCGGTGTTTCGCATCCCTTTGGTGTTTCATCTCAGCTGGGTATTGCTGCTCAAATTGGTGCTTTTGACACTCTTGTGGCAGTTGGCGTTCAAACCTTTATTGGCACATCAGCAACCACAGGTAGACCAGCAGTTGGGCGTTGCTGAATCAGCTCATCAATCCTCCTCTTCCGTCACCCCGAGCTTAAAGGATGTCAACCATGACTGACGTTGCTGTGGACCTGTCGCGCCTGCAATTTGCGCTCACGGCCATGTATCACTTTATTTTTGTACCCCTGACTTTGGGGATGAGTTTTATCCTCGCCATTATGGAGTCGGTCTATGTCATGACCGGCAAAGAAATCTACAAGGATATGGTGAAATTTTGGGGCAAGTTATTCGGTATTAATTTCGCGCTGGGGGTAACCACTGGCCTGACGATGGAGTTCCAGTTTGGCACCAACTGGTCTTATTACTCGCATTATGTCGGCGATGTATTTGGTGCGCCGCTGGCGATAGAAGGCCTGATGGCATTCTTTTTGGAATCCACATTTGTTGGCCTGTTCTTTTTTGGCTGGGACAGATTGAGCAAGGTGCAGCACCTGGCGGTTACCTGGTTAGTGGCAATCGGCTCAAATCTCTCGGCGCTGTGGATTTTAATTGCCAATGGCTGGATGCAAAATCCAGTGGGTGTGGAATTTAATTATGAAACCATGCGTATGGAGGTGACTGATTTTGCCCAGGTGATTTTTAACCCGGTCGCCCAGGTAAAATTTGTGCACACAGTCTCCGCAGGCTACTGCACGGGGGCGATTTTTGTGCTGGCCATTTCCGCCTACTACTTGTTAAAGCGCCAGGATGTCGCTTTTGCGCGCCGCTCGTTTGCGATAGCCGCGAGTTTTGGTTTGGCGTCGGCACTGTCGGTAATAATTCTCGGTGACGAAAGCGGCTACGAGGTGGGCGACGTGCAAAAAATGAAGCTGGCCGCCATTGAAGCTGAGTGGGAAACCCAGGCGCCGCCGGCAGCCTTTACCCTGATTGGCTTACCCCATCAGGAGGAGGAAGTGACCAAGGCAGCGGTAAAAATCCCCTATGTTTTAGGGCTTATCGCCACTCGCTCCATCTCCGAGCCTGTGCTGGGGATTAAGGATCTGCGCGAACATGCTAAGCATCGCGTGATCAACGGCATGCGCGCCTACGAGCTGCTGACACAATTAAAAGCGGGCGATAAATCGCCGCAAACCATCGCCGAGTTTGAAAGCGTTAAAGCCGATTTAGGTTACGGCTTGCTACTCAAACGCTTTACCGATAATCCGACCCAGGCCACACCCGCGCAAATCGACCAGGCGGTAAAAAGCACTGTGCCCAAGGTGGCGCCCATGTTCTGGAGTTTCCGCGTAATGGTCGCCTGCGGGATTGCCATGCTGGCGATATTTATCTACGCCTTTTGGCTCAGCACCAAACACCAGCAGGACAAACCGCGCTGGTTTTTGAAAATTGCGCTGTTCAGTTTGCCACTGCCCTGGATCGCGTGCGAGACAGGTTGGTTTGTGGCCGAGTATGGCCGTCAACCCTGGGCAATCGGTGAGGTGCTGCCCACGCATTTGGCCGCTTCCAATTTAACGCCGGGGCAGGTGTGGACGTCGCTGATCGGCATTATTGTGTTTTATACCGTGCTATTAATTCTGGAGATGTATTTGATGATCCGTTTCTCCAAGCAGGGGCCCAGCTCACTGCACA
>CBINKF010000127.1:0-7449 GCA_966251115.1 uncultured Cellvibrio sp. | reverse complement strand
CAAACCCAGTTTTGACGGTACTTTTGTGGCGCCGGGTGTGGACTTTGCAAAGTACAAAAAATTAATCGTTGAACAGCTGGATATGAATAATGTTGAAATTATTAAACCCAGCTCGCTGAATACAACTCAGGATACGCCCTGGGTGTTAAATGATAAGGACAAGGCCTATTACAGCGAGCGCTATACCCAGGCATTGATTAATAATCTGGTGGCAGACGGCACCTATTCGACAGCGACAACGGCGGGCGATGATGTTTTAACCCTGCGCGCTAAAATACTGCAAATAGCGCCTTTGGCCAGCAAGGATGATTTGCAGGGACGTCCACAAATTATGAAGGTTTACAGCGAAGGCATGGGGACAATGACTCTCGAAATTACCCTTTATGATTCTTTGAGTGGTAAGGCGATAGGCATAATTACCGACCAGCGCGATCTGGGCCGTATCTGGGAGGAAAATAATCGCGCAACCAACAATATCCAAATTAAATTGGCATTTGATGCCTGGCTGCGTAAATTGCGCACAGAGCTGGATAAGCTTTCCCATAGAGCGCCGGCATAAAAATTTACCCAATAAAAAAGCCGGCTTTTGCCGGCTTTTTTATTGGTGACCCGTCCTGAATAAGGGTGTCGCTTACTCGTGGTTGAGGATCATCACGTCGGTATCGACCGCAGCAATCAAACGCTCGGCGGTGTTACCGCGGCGAGTTTTGGTCATGCCGTTTTGACCCAGGGTTCCCATTACAATCAGGTCGGCGCCAATTTTTTCTGCCAAAGCCGAAACTACATCTGAGGTGTAGCCATTTTCCACATGGATTTTGTCGTTGGGCAGGCCAGTTTCCGCAATAATTTTGGCGCGGTCCGGGTAGGTCATGGAATCCATGTAGCCGTTAATCACATGCAGGTCGGCGTGGTACACCTCGGCGTAGTATTTGGCCTGGGCGATAATTTTTTTGTTGAGCTGGATTTGCACATCGCGCTCTGCCTGGAAGTTAACCGCGGCCAGAATCACTTTGCGCTGGGCTTTGGCACCCGGGCGAACCAGAACCACCGGGCAGTAAGCGCTTTTTAACAGTTCCCATTTGGATTCGGTAAAAAAGAAGCGGGTGGAGGCGGTGCTGGCGTGAACCGGCAAGTAAATCAAATCGGCATCAAAGCGCTTGGCTGACTCCATGATGGATTTTTGCCATTCGCTCGACCAGGACACTTCCAGGTTGAAATCAATGCCGGCGCTGGTGAGCGGTGCTTTAATAGCGGATTCAAACCAGCTGAGGTCGCGGAACAGGTTTTCGTTCACAGTGCGGGTATCTACAGCGTTGGGGTCAACAGCAACAAAAGCGTGAATTTTGGGTTTGGTATCTCTCAGCGCCGAAGTGATGATGGCGCGCTCAAGCGCTATGTGGTGAGTATCGTTGGGGTCGACGACAACGAATAACTTGTCTGGCTTGGACATAGAGGCTCCTAGATGTTCCCTTAAGCAAGAGAGGGGTTGTTATTTTGCTTGGGGCTAGCATAACAACCCTGTCCCCTTTTTTACAGCGCGATTAGCCAAAGCCGCCGGAGTGGCAGCAAATATTGCTTGATATAAATTAAACTAGTTTCAATTTCGCCCCAGTCTTGGATTAAGTTTATGAATTTGCTCGAAAATTACACAATTGATGAGTTGCAACCAGGTACCAATGCCAGCTACAGCAAAACCCTGACACACGAAGATATAGTGCTCTTTGCCAAGTGTTCGGGCGATGTTAATCCGGTTCACCTGGACCCTGCATACGCGGCTACCACCGTCTTTGGCGAACCAATCGGCCACGGCATGTGGACCGGTGCCTTGGTGTCTGCGGCTATAGCTACGCGCCTGCCTGGCCCCGGGTCGATTTATCGCAGCCAAAGCCTGGTGTTTAAAAACCCGGTAAAACTGGGGGACACTGTGACTGTTACCCTGACGGTGTCAGAAATAAAAGCCAGGGTGAGGTTGGTTACGCTTGACTGTCAGGCCCATAACCAGGATGGCAAACTGGTCGCCCAAGGGGTCGCCGAGGTTATTGCGCCGGCAGAGAAGCAAAAGCTGGCTCCCGGGCAATTGCCGGCTATACACCTGGGTGAATAATTTTTAGTGGATTTTTGCAAACACCTGGCCTATGACTATTCACTCGTCGCAGGTCAGGTTTTGGAAGCTATCAATGTTGTTGTGTAAACCTATTGGAGCCCTTGTCTTTTACCCGTTGCTTATTTCCGGTCGCTTAATGGCGCTGGCCTGCTTTATAGGGATCTGCTGGGGGAGCGCTTTGCCGGCATTTGCCCAGGAGCAAAAAAACACAGCGGAAGCCGCGCCTGCTATTGTCATTTTGGTTCCCCCCAATGTCCTTGACAGTCTCGAACATTTTTTAAAGCCCGGTGAAACCCTGGAAACGTTTAGCGATTTAGGACGAGCGGGAAATTATCGAGACCTCACTGATTACATTTTGCTGCGCCAGGTGCTCCAGCGTGCGGGCAATCTGCTGCCTATTGTGGTCGAACCCTGGCTGGATGTGAGTTATGACCGGGTGCTAACCCGTTTGCGCAAGGGTGAGGCCAGTGTGTTTAGCAATGGTATTTGGCGAGAAGATATAAGTCCGGATGATTCAAAATTAAAAGCCAGTGCGGCTTTGTTCGGTTTTGGTGAAATGGAGGCTGGCCTGTATATGAGCCCGGCCAACGCCAAACGACTGACAACCAAAAGCCTGGAGGATGTGCACCGGCCTTCTGCTGTGTCGAGCGATCAATGGCTGCCGGACTGGAAGGCTCTGGAAAGCCTCGGGTTGACGCATGTCTACAACCATTTTCACTGGGAGGGCATGATGAAGATGGTCTATACCCAGCGAGTTGATTTTATGTTGATCGGCTTTTCCGACCGCGCGGACTTGCGCTACCAAGCCCTGGGGATTCGTCTGGAGCCAGTGCCGGGGATGAAGGTGAGGTTGGCCGGCAGTCGCGGCTGGGCAGTAAGTTTGACCCAGCCCGCCGGTCGGGAGACCTACCGGTTAATTGAGGCTGGCCTGGCGAGGATGCGCGCCCAGGGGACAATCAGGCGCGCCTACGAACAGGCTGGAGTAATTAACGCCAGGGTGGCAAATTGGCAGGTAATTAACCAATTGCCAGATCCAAATCGGACCCAGGCACAGCTCGCTCACTAACTACCTCGGGCCCTGACCACCTCGCTCGCTAACTACCCGCACCCTAACCACCTCGCGTCCTAATCACCTCGCGCCCTAACCAGCTTGCGCTATTCGGCTTCTTCGTCGCTATCGCTGTCGCCTCTGGGCTGCCAGCCGCCCAGTTCCTTCCAGCGATTCACTATCAGGCAAAACAGTTCGGCAGTTTTCTCTGCGTCATAGGCCGCCGAGTGAGCGGCGCTATTACTGAATTCCATACCGGCGATTTTGCAGGCTTTTGCCAGCACAGTCTGGCCAAAAGCGAGACCGGCGAGGGTGGCAGTATCAAACACCGAAAATGGATGAAACGGGCTGCGCTTGATATTGCAGCGCTCGATAGCGGCATTGACAAAGCCAAGGTCGAAGTGAGCGTTGTGGCCGACAATTACCGCGCGAGTGCAGCCGCTTTCACGCACGGCGCGGCGCACTTCCTGCAGCAAGTCGGTCATAACCATCAGCTCGGGTTCGGCCAGACGCTCCGGGTCATCCAGGTCGATACCGGTAAAGTCGAGGGCGGCCTGCTCGATATTGGCGCCCTCAAAGGGTTCAACATGAAAGGCGAAAGTCTGGTTGCGGTAGAGCTGGCCTTCGTTATTTATAGCCAGGGTGACAGCGGCAATTTCCAACAAGGCGTCGGTTTGGCAGTTAAAGCCGCCGGTTTCCACATCGACAATCACCGGTAAAAAGCCGCGAAAGCGCTGGGCTATGGGCGAATTGGGGTCGCGCATTTGCTCGGGAGGATTCACTGTGCCGCCTTAGTTGCCAGGGGTGGATTTAAGTTTCCACTGCAGGGTTTCACCGGCGCGCAGGGGCACCAGTTGGGTGTCGCCAAAAGCCAGGCTCTCGGGTAACTGCCAGGGCTGCTTAACCAGGGTGATGGTTTCATTGTTGCGTGGCAGGCCATAGAAATCGGCGCCAAAGTGGCTGGCGAAGGCTTCGAGCTTATCCAGCGCGCTGGCCGCTTCAAAGGCTTCGGCGTAAAGCTCGATAGCGGACATCGCCGTATAGCTACCGGCGCAACCACAGGCGGCTTCTTTTTTGTCCTTGGCGTGGGGCGCCGAGTCGGTGCCCAGAAAGAACTTGGGGTTGCCGCTGGTGGCCGCGGCTATCAGCGCCTGCTGATGAGTGCTGCGTTTGAGGATCGGCAGGCAGTAGTAGTGGGGGCGAATACCGCCCGCGAGCATGTGGTTGCGGTTGTACAACAGGTGGTGCGCAGTAATGGTCGCACCTACATTTGCCGGGGCAGATTTGACGAATTCGGCCGCATCGGCGGTGGTGATATGTTCCAGCACCATTTTCAGCCCAGGAAAATTTTGCACCACTTTACTCAAAGTTCGCTCAAGAAAAACCTTCTCCCGGTCGAATATATCTATAGCGCTGTCGGTGACCTCGCCGTGCAGCAAAAAATGCATGCCAGCTTTTTCCATGACCTCCAGTACCGGGTACACCTTGGTCAGGTCGGTAACACCCGAGTCCGAGTTGGTGGTGGCTCCGGCCGGATAGAGCTTGCAGGCCTTGATACCTGCCGCTTTGGCTCTGGCAATTTCCGCCGGATCGGTGTTATCGGTAAGGTAGAGCACCATTAATGGCTCAAACTGGGAGCCGGCCGGGCGCGCCGCGAGGATTCGCTCCTTGTAGGCCAGGGCCTGCTCAGTGTTGAGCACCGGCGGCACCAGGTTGGGCATGACGATGGCGCGTGCAAATTGTTGGGCTGCATCGCCTACCGTGCGATTTAGGGCGACACCATCGCGCAGGTGAATGTGCCAGTCGTCGGGGCGGGTCAGTGTGAGTTCTTGAGTCATGGGGTTTGGTAATCCAGCAGTAATCTAGCAGTAATCCAGCAGTAATCCAGCAGTAATCCAGCAGTAATCCAGCAGTGAGGAGCGCCGATCCTTAAAAAGGGTGGTGATCCAGATAAACAGAGGCCAGGGGTCTGGCGAAAACCTGCGGGCATGCTCTCAAAATTAGCCGTTTCGCGCAGCAAACCGGCGCGGGGTTTCAACCAGTTGCAATCTGGGTCGCTGGAATGAAAAGGTGAAACCGGATGGTATTTAAGGCGTAAATTATGGTGTTTTCCCTCCGCATTATTAGCTGTTTGGGGTTCTGGCTGCTGTGGGTCAGCGCTATTCCGCTACATGCGCAAACCTTCAGGTCATCCTGGAGTGATGCCAGTTGGCAGCTTAAAACGGGTGCTTTTGCCTGTAGCCTTAGCCAGACCATTGTCGGCTTTGGCGAGCTGCGCCTGGCTAAAAAAGCAAGTGGACAGGAACAGTTGCAATTGATTGCGCAAGGCAAGGAGCGTTTTTCCTCTGGCTGGGTAAAGGTGGACGCTGCGCCTCTTGCCTGGCAAACCACTGTAAGATCGCAAAACCTCGCCCAGCTTGCCGTGGGTGACTCTGGTGCTATAGCTGTGACTGGCAAGCCGCTTGAGCTGCTTTTGGAGCAGCTTCGCCAGGGGCGGCAAGTGATATTTTCCGGCAAGGCGCAAGGCTCAGGCGAGGCCGTCGAGGTACAGGCTTTGGGCGCGCAAAGCCTGCGGGTGTCGGTGCAACCGCGCCAGTTTGCGTCAACTTATGATAAGTACCAAAGTTGTCGCGCCAATATAATTCCCTATACCTTTGCCCAAATTTCACGTCTGACGATTTATTACGCGAAAGAAGCCCAGGAACTCAGTGCCACCGCTCGCACTACGCTCGACCGGGTTGCACGTTATGCCATGGCAGATAAATCTGTGCTGGGGGTTATAGTGGATGCCCACAGCGACACCCGCGCCGATGAACAGGCCAGCGACACTGTGTCGCGTCAACAGGCTGAGCTGGTTGCCCAGTACCTATTTTCCAAAGGTTTGCCGGAGGAATCAGTTACTACGCGCTGGCATGGCGATAAGTATCCAGTTGCCAGCAACGCTACTGAAAAGGGGCGCGCGCAAAATCGGCGTATAACTTTGCGCCTGGAAAATGCCGGCACGCGCAAAGCGATAGAGGACAAAATTGCCGAGCGCAAGAAAAAAGCAGCCGAGGCCCAAGCTAAAGCAGATGCTGAAAAAGCCAATGCAGATAAGGCGGGCGGCAATCAGGATCTGACCTTAAAAGAGCTGGAACGCATGGTGGAGAGCCAGGATCTACGCAGCGGCAAACAGCCCAAATCACCACCGGGGGCCAATACCAAACCCTGATCCGTGGAATTTTTTTTTCAAAACTGAGTCAGACAGGAAGTTAGCTTCGGGCTGTTCCCGGGCGAGATTGCGTGAATGAATCAGGAGACTCAGATGCTGAAAGTGACTGCCAATATTTCCCGGCTTTTTGCCTTGGTATTCACCCTGCTGTTGGCCAATGCAAGCCTGGCGGCAGACCTTCCCGACTTTACCGACCTTATCGCCGAGCATTCGCCGGCCGTGGTCAAAATCACTGCGGTAACCAAAGTGCCGCGAATGGGGCAGGTGCAAGAATTGCCCCCCAATTTGCAGGGTATTCCCGATATTTTTCGCCAGCTTTTGGAGCAGCGCCAGCAACCGCGCGAGCAGGGCTCACTCGGGTCGGGATTTATTATTTCCGACGATGGCTACGTGCTTACCAATGATCACGTTATTGATCATATGGATGAAATTACGGTCATTCTCAGCGATCAGCGCGAGTTTGATGCCAAGGTGGTGGGTATAGACGAGCGCTCTGATCTGGCGCTACTGAAAATCGACGCAAAAGACTTGCCTACACTCACCCTGTCCAAAAATGACAATCTCAAAGTTGGCCAGTGGGTGGTTGCCATAGGCTCACCCTTTGGCTTGGATTACTCTGCCAGCGCAGGCATTGTCAGTGCCATCGGGCGCAATATTCCTTCAGCCAATAGCGAGAGCAACTATGTGCCTTTTATTCAAACGGATGTCGCGATAAATCCCGGCAACTCGGGCGGTCCGCTGTTTAATCTGGATGGCCAGGTGGTAGGTATCAATTCGCAAATTTATACCCCCAGCGGCGGCTCCGTGGGCTTGTCGTTTGCCATTCCCTCATCGCTGGCGATAGATGTCGTCGCCCAGTTAAAAGACAAAGGTCACGTAGATCGCGGCTGGTTGGGAGTGAGCATTCAAGAAGTGGACAAGGACCTCGCCAGCTCGCTCGGAATCGACAAGCCCACGGGGGCTTTGATTGCCGACATGGATGAAGATGGTCCGGCCGCTAAATCCGGTTTAAAGGTTGGCGATTTAATTATCAAGTTTAATGGTGCCGAGGTGCACAGCTCCAGCGAATTGCCCAATATTGTGGGT
>CBINKF010000126.1:0-7464 GCA_966251115.1 uncultured Cellvibrio sp. | reverse complement strand
TGAGCACCAGCATGCAGAACTACACAGTAAGCACCTCGCAAAACCCTGCCAATGGCATCACCGTTAATTACACCAATGATGCCAGTGGTCGCGATGTGCAGGTGGATTATCTGCAGGTAAATGGCAGCACACGTCAGGCCGAAGACCAAAGCTACAACACGGCGGTTTACCAAAACGGTGCCTGCGGTGGTGGCAATGGTCATAGCGAGTGGATGCACTGCAACGGCGCCATTGGTTTCTAGTTTAATTTTTCCCTCTTCCGGCCCGCCGATAGATCATGGACAGGCGGCGGGCCCGCTTCAAGCGCAGCCTAAAACGGCTGCGCTTTTTTTGGCGTTTTAACGCACGCGCAATTTGATCTGCCTTTATCTACTTTTCTTAATCTGGTCTATTCTAAGTAAACTGCGCATGGTGCATTTTCCGAATAATCAGAGCCTCTAAAAAATGCGCACAAAGAGGCTGGGGACGAGGTCAAAGGGTGTTGGGGCGATGGTTTAACAAGGGGCAGTTTTCCAACGCTCGACACGGGTGCGGTGCGCTGCTTTGGATTTTTATCTGCGCCCTAATCCTGGCACCCTCGGCAAATGCCTCGGAAGCCAACCTGCGTGTGGCTTTTGTCTATAACTTCTCCAAATTTATCGAGTGGCCGCAAGGCTATGGCGAAACCTTTAATCTCTGTGCCCTGGGCGCTGACAATGCCATGCACCAGGCGCTCGATCAGCTCGGCCAAAAAGCCATTAATAAACACCCCATCCAGCTTTACTACCTCAACACCACAGAGCAGCTGCAAAAACAACTGCCCAGTTGCCAAATGCTTTACTGGCCATCCAGTGGTAAGCAGCTTGAATTTAAAGGCCCGCTTCCCAAGGGCGTTGTGTTGGTGGCGGATGATGCCACCGGGGCGGATTCTGCCAGTATTACCCTGGCGCGTAATAGCGAGGGCCGTATTGAGTTTCTTATCGATCAGGACGCCATTACCGAGGCTGGGGTAGTTGTGAGTAGCCAACTGCTCAAGCTGGCTAAAAATTATCAGGCAGGGAGCAATTAATATGTTCGGTACCTGGACTCTGGCCCGAAAAATCAGCGCGCTCACCATGCTAATTACCTCGCTGACGATTCTTGGTGCCACCATGCTTGGCGTTTGGCAGGAATACCGTGCTGCCTGCGCCCAAACGGATCAGCAGCTGCAAACCCTGGCGGAAGTAACTGCCTACAACCTTGCCGCCCCGAGTATGTTTGTCGACAAGGCGGCGGCGGAAAAGGCCCTGGATGCGTTGAGTGTGGACGATCAAATTGTCGCGGCGCGTTTGATTTTAAGTAATGGCGAGACTCTGGCTGAATACCAGCGCCATCTGGAGGAGGGGAATACCGAGGGCCGGCAAGTGGACGGCAGTGTCACGGTTGAGGTTATCTGGAGTGAAGAAAAACTGGGGCGCTTGGAGTTGGATACCAACCTGTCCCATCTGCGCCGCCAGCTTTATCACCAAATTGGCTATTCGTTGCTAGTGGCGTTGCTGGCGGTAGTGCTTGCCGGGCTCTTGGCCCGCTATCTTATTGGCCTGCTGATGCGCCCGCTCAGCAGCCTCAGCGAGCTGGCCGAGGCTATAGGCTCCCAGCGCAACTACAGCCAGCGCGCGCTGGTGGTGGGCGGTGGTCGCGACGAAGTGGCGCAGCTCACCACCCGCTTTAATGCCATGCTCGATCGCATAGAGCTGCAGGACAGTGAGCTGCGCCAGCAGCAAGAGATGCTCGAACAGCGGGTGCGCGAGCGCACTGCGCAGCTGCAAGAGGCCTCGGAAACGGCGATGGAAGCAAGCAAAGCCAAGAGCGAATTTCTGGCGGTGATGAGCCACGAAATTCGCACCCCCCTCAACGGCATTTTGGGGATGACCAGCCTGCTGCTGGAGTCGCCCCTCAACCCCAAACAAAAACGCTTTGCGCGGGTGGCGCGGCGCTCGGGTGAAGACCTGCTCACCATCATTAACGACATCCTCGATTTTTCCAAAGTGGAAGCGGGCAAGCTGGAGCTAGAGCGACGCCCCTTCCAACTGAACATGCTGGTGGAAGACCTCGCCGAGCGCTATGCACCCATCGCCCACAGCAAAGGTCTGGAGCTGCTGTGCAATACACCCTTGCCGCCCTTGACTGTGGAAGGTGACGCAGCGCGCCTGGCGCAGGTACTGACTAATCTGCTGAGTAATGCCATCAAGTTCACCGATATGGGTGAAGTGGAAATGAATGTCACCAACCTGACCGAAACCGAGCATCAGGTTTACCTGGAGTTTTGCGTCAGAGATACCGGGATTGGTATAAGCGGTGAGCAACAACATCGCTTGTTTAACGCGTTTACCCAGGCCGACTCCTCCATGGCGCGCAAATATGGTGGCACTGGCTTGGGCTTGGCCATCTCCCAGCGGCTGGTGCACTTGATGGGGGGCGAAATCCGGTTTGAATCTGTGGCCGGCAAGGGCAGTCGCTTTCACTTTGCAATCACCCTGAACAAATTGATCGATGCGCGCAATTTACAGTTGGTTGAGGGTTTCGCCGACATGCGCGTGCTGGTGGTGGACGACAATGAAACCAATCGCGAAATCCTCGACCACTGGCTGCGCTCCTGGGGGATTCAACCCTTGATGGCGGAATCTGCGCCCGCCGCGCTTGGGCTGTTGCATCAGCAGTTAATCGCCGACACCCCTGTAGATACGTTGATAAGCGACTGGATGATGCCGGGCATGGACGGCGGGCAATTAATTAATGCCATTCGCCAGGACAAGCGTTTCGATGACCTGAAAATTGTGGTTTTGAGCTCCGCCGGGGTTAGCAGCAAGCGCCTTGAATTAGCCAAGATTCCCACGCTGCTCAAACCCGTGCGCCAGTCAGAGCTGCACAATCTGTTACTGAATTTACTCGCCGGTCATTTTGACGAGGCCAGCCTGCGTCAACCCAATCAGGCTCAGGCCAATTTGCACAAACTGGCCAAACTCGACGGCAAGGTGCTGCTCGCAGAAGACAACCCGGTGAACCAGGAAGTCGCTATCGCCATGTTGCAAACCATGGGTATTACCCCGCGTGTGGCCAACAATGGCCGTGAAGCCCTGGCGCTAATGGAGGAGGAGACCTTCGATCTGGTGTTGATGGATTGCCAGATGCCGCAGATGGATGGCTTCGAGGCGACCGAGCGCCGGCGCGAACAGGAGCGCAACCTGGGGCTGCCGCCGCTGCCCATTATCGCGCTAACCGCCAACGCCATAGTGGGCGACCGCGAAATGTGCCTGGAGCGGGGCATGAGCGATTACCTGAGTAAACCCTTCTCGCCCGAGCAGCTGCACAGCTTACTCTGCGTCTGGCTGCCGCAGCGGGATCCCAGCGACGACAGCCTTGAATTTGAGAACTCCGTGGAGCCATCTCCCCAAGTCGTGGTGACGCCCCTGGAGGTGGACCGTGATGTACTGGAGCAACTGCGCAGCTTGCGCGAGGGGCTACTGCCCAAGGTTATCCAATTGTTTCGCGCCTCCTGCCCGGATTTGATTGCCACCTGGGAAAACGCCCTGGCCCAGGGCGATGCCGATACCGTTTATAAAACCGCCCACAGCTTGAAAAACAGCGCCGCCAACTTGGGTATTACCGAGCTTGCTGCCGAATGCCGTCAGCTGGAGGCACAGGGGCGCAACGGCAATTTGCAGGATGCAGACGCGCGTTTGGCGCATATCCGCAGGCTCTACGCCCAGGCGTTGGAGTATTTGTCCGGTTATGAAATGGGGAGCATCGAAGAGTGAAGCAAGCTTCTGCAGCGGAACTGGTGTTGGTGATTGACGATGATGAGGCGGCGCGCCTTATGATGCAAACCACCCTTGAAAACGCCGGCTTTCGCGTGCTCACCAGCGCCGATTGCGCCCAGGCGCGCCAGGCTTTTGCCCGCGAGCGCCCCGACATAGTATTGCTCGACGTGCTCTTACCCGATGGTGATGGTGTCAGCTTGTGCCGCGAGTTTCTCGCCCAGCCCCAGAGTAAGGATTTACCCATCGCCATGGTGACCGGCCTGGGCGATATAGAGTCAATACGCCTCAGCTACGAATCCGGCGCGACAGATTTTATTACCAAACCGGTCAGCTGGGGCACCTTGCCTTATCGTTTGCACTACTTGCTGCGCGCCAGCCGCGCCATCGCCGATTTGAGTTTGAGCGAAAGTAAAATGCGCGCGCTCTTATCGGGGATTCCCGACATCATTTTGCGTATAGACCGCCGCTATCACGTGTTGGATATGCAGGTGGGGTCCTATGTGTTTGATATGGACGAATGGCTTAATCAGGCGCCCGGTACCGACTTTCAGTCCCTACCCGTGCCAGTTTCTAAAGAACTGGCAGAACCCATGGCTGCCGCCCTGAGTGGCAAGGGCATGCAGCTGGTGGAATTTCAATGGTCCAAAGAACCGCGCCGGGTGCGCTTTTGGGAAGCGCGAATTCTGCAGCGCGACAGCGACGAAGTGCTGATGGTGGTGCGCGAAATTACCCAGCGCAAACAGCAAGAGAGCCAGATGCGTCTATGGGCCAAAATGTTTGAAGGCAGTAACGAAGCCATACTTATCACCGATGCCGAATTTCGCATTATTTCGGTCAACAAAGCCTATGAAACCATTATGGGTTTTGGCGAAGATGAAGTCTTGGGGGTGGATACACTTGAAGTGGGCGCGCGGCTGCAAACCCACAGCTTTTATCGCAATCTGGTGTCGGTATTGCAAGAGCGCGGTCACTGGCAGGGGGAACTGGTTAATCGGCGCAAATCGGGCGACACCTTTCCCTGTTGGTTTTCGGTTACCCAGGTTACCGATGTGGACGGCAACCCCGAAAACTATATCGCCATTTTTAATGATATTACCGAACATAAAAACTCACGCGCGCAAATCGAGTTTCTCGCCCATCACGATAGCCTAACCGGTTTACCCAATCGCGTACTGTTAAACGACCGCCTGGATATGGCCATTACCCAGGCCTACCGCCAAAAAGAAAAGTTGGGTATTTTATTTATCGACCTGGACAGGTTTAAAAATATTAATGACTCGCTCGGCCACAGCGTCGGCGATGAAATTTTAATAGAGGCTGCCAAGCGCTTAATGGGCAGTGTGCGCACCGGCGATACGGTATCGCGTCTGGGCGGTGATGAATTTGTTGTGCTCTTTCCCAAGGTGCGCGACGAAGGTGCCCTGGCGGACCTCACCATAAAATTGCGCGACTGCCTGCAACAGCCCTATATGGTGGACGGCATGACCCTGCACATTACCCCCAGCGTAGGTATCGCGGTTTACCCGGAAGATGGGACCGACCCTAACTCGCTGATTAAAAATGCTGATGCAGCCATGTACCTGGCCAAAGAAAAAGGTCGCAATAATTACCAGTTTTATACGCCCGCGCTTAACGCGCGCACTCTGGATCGTTTAAAACTGGAAAGCGATCTGCGTATTGCCATAGACCAAGGCCAATTTGAACTGCATTACCAACCGCAAATTGTCGGTAAAAACGGCCAGCTCTGGGGCGTTGAATCCCTGGTGCGCTGGCGCCATCCGGAGCGGGGCCTGGTGTCACCGGCCGAATTTATTCCATTGGCCGAGGAGACGGGCCTGATTGTCGAGTTGGGCGATTGGGTCATGCAGCGCGCGGTAAAACAATTGGCGCTCTGGACGCGCGAGGGGCGCGATCAACTGGTGGTGAGCATTAATATTTCGGCACTGCAATTTCGCCAGGCGGATTTTGCCCGGCGCGTGCACAGCATTTTGCAAGAGGCAGGTGTGAGCCCCGGCAGGGTCGAGCTGGAACTGACTGAAACCATTTTGATGAACGATGTGGAAGTCGCCATTAAAACCCTTAAAGAATTGCGCGCTATGGGGCTGCGCCTGGCAATTGACGATTTTGGTACAGGTTTTTCAAGCCTCAACTACCTGCGTCGCTTTCCCATTGACGTGTTAAAAATCGATCAATCGTTTGTGCGTGAAATGCGCGCCGAGCCCGAGTCACTCGCCATAGTGGAATCCATTATCGCTTTGGCCCATTCACTGGGAAAGGAAACCATTGCCGAGGGTGTGGAAACCCTGGAAGAGTATGAACTGCTGTGCGAGCGAGGTTGTCGCCTGATGCAGGGCTACTACATAGCGCGGCCTATGCCGGTCGAGGCCTTCGAAGCCTGGTGTAAGGACCACCAGTTGGGTTAGTTGGACATAACCCGTTAAAACTCTGGCAGTGTACCTTTGTTGTTTATCGCGCTGTTTATCAGTTTGTTTATCACGTTGCTTATAAATCTAGCCTGTGTAGCGGCGGAGGCAGAGCAGGATTATCTGGATTTAAATATTGAGCAATTCCACGCGGGTGAGTTTGGCAATTAAAAACCTGTTTGATAAAAACTATAACTCGCCCGCCGGTGTGTCCAACGGCGGGCGCGAGTGGCGCCTTGGGTTGGACTGGTCTTTATAGTTGAAAATAATGGACGGATATTTAAGGCAGATTTAATTATTAATCCGGCGATGATTATTGTCGGATTAATAATGCGGCACAGGGATGTGCCGCCGTCAGCTGAAGGCTGGCGCTAGCCCTGGAAAATCAAGCAGATTTACGCATCTGCGCCGGATTTTCCAGGGCGCCGATCAAATATGTCAGGACGATATATTTAATCGCCAGGTTAATAGACTGATGATGTTCCAGTTGCAACTGCGCGGTGCGTAAATTTTTTGCGCAGAGTTGCGGCAGCGGTTTGCATCCTGCGCAGGGCTTCTTCGGTTTCCTCCCAGGCGCGGGTTTTTAATCCGCAATCCGGGTTTACCCACAAACGCTCCAGCGGTAATCGCTGTGTGGCGCGCTCAATTAAACTCACCATGGTTTGCACCTCGGGCAAATTGGGTGAGTGAATATCGTATACGCCCGGACCTATGTCGTTGGGGTAATTGAAATCTTCAAAGGCTTGCAACAATTCGCCCTGGGAGCGCGAGGTCTCTATGGTAATCACGTCTGCATCCAGGTCGGCTATGGCCTGGATAATATCGTTGAATTCCGAATAGCACATGTGCGTGTGAATCTGGGTTTCATCCTTAACCCCCGAGGCGCTAACGCGAAACGCTTTTACCGCCCAGGCCAAATAATCCTTGCGCGCTTTCTCGCGCAGTGGCAAACCTTCGCGAATGGCGGGTTCGTCAATTTGGATAACCTGAATACCCGCCGCTTCCAAATCCACCACTTCATCGCGAATGGCCAGGGCAATTTGCAAAGCAGTTTGCTCGCGCGCTTGATCGTCGCGCACAAATGACCAACACAAGATGGTGATGGGCCCCGTCAGCATCCCCTTAACCGGTTTGCTGCTGAGGGATTGGGCGTATTTGGCCCAGTGCACCGTCATTGGGAAGGGGCGAACCACATCGCCAAATATATTCGGCGGTTTAACGCAGCGCGAACCGTAGCTCTGCACCCAGCCAAAATCGGTAAA
>CBINKF010000125.1:0-7469 GCA_966251115.1 uncultured Cellvibrio sp. | reverse complement strand
TCTCTGTAATTTCAGCTGGCTCATCATTCCAAGCATCCTCCTGATAAACCGGCTCAATCCAATCGCGGTAAATTGTAGGAAAAGAAAGAATGGAGTTTTGCTCAACAACAGCTTGCTCTAAAAATTTATGCGTTCGCCATAACACTCGACTGTTACCATAAATTAGCGCATGCAGCTGATAGTCAATTGAAGTGGGCACAAGCACAGAACAAAGCGCTTTTTCAAAACCAGATGGCCGACTACGACTATGACGATGCAATCGTCCAATTCTCTGAAACAGTAAATCAACTGGGCATAGCTGGGTAATTAACCAATCAAAATCCACATCTAACGATTGCTCAACAACTTGCGTAGCAATTAGCAGATGCCCTTTCGTTCTTGCATCCTCTGGAATCGGATTTTTTCCAAACAGATCCAATACCCGCTTTTCTTTTACTTGACGATCAGCAAACACAAAACGCGAATGAAAAACATCAATTTGTGATACATCCAAATCTGGAGTTTGTTTAATTAAGGCCAACAGCCTCTGGTAAGTATTTTGTGCCACATTAACCAAATTACAAATTAGACACACCTGCGCACCGGATCGAACAGCATCAAGCATCCGCTGATCAAGCAATGAATTAGAAAACATATTTTCGTCTTCTATTAATTCTATGTGAACCTGAGTTTCTTGGGGTTTCTGCTCCGGAAACTCTTCAAGATTGAAATAGCTCGTTTCAGCATTAACGCACTGAGTAATTAAAGGATAGGACTTTTCACTTTCATCAAATGATGCTCCCCAAGCCCCTGTTAATAGTTTTTTTTGATGTGCAGGTAAAGTAGCAGAAAGTAAAACCGCACTACCTCCCGCCAAGCGCTGCTGACGCAACACACCCGTCAACAATCCATACATATAGCTGTCATAGGCATGCACTTCATCAACAATTAATACGCTGCGCCCCACACCAAAACCGCGTACAAATTTATGCTTAATGGGTAATACAGACACCAGAACTTGGTCAATTGTGCAAACACCAATTTGACCAAGAAATACACGCTTACGACTCTGCGCCAGCCATTGCCCGCACTGCACCAAGGCTTCATCCTCTGCTTGGGCGGTTTTGGGAATAACCGCTTCTTTCAACTTAATAAAGTTATCCGGATAGCTTGCACGGCCATGCGCCAAAACCACATTGACGGTGTTGCCAAACAATATCGGGGCAGCTAACTCCAACCGTTTTAACATCGCATTAGAAGTTGCTTGAGTAGGTAACGCAAAGATAATGCTATCTGCCAAACCCAAAGCTAAAAGCTCCCAAGCATAAGCGAGCGCAGTTTCTGTTTTTCCAGAACCTGTAGATGCCTCGACCAAAGTTAGGCTTTGGGCAACCCGCATGCCTTTTACCAAGCACTGAATTTGCCTTGGTTGATAACCATATAGCAATTTAGAAATGTTGGGATCAGGTTTAATTTGGCTAATAACGCCTGCAGCATAAAGTGCATCAGAAGCCAGCTTAAACCGCTTTTGATACCAAGTTTTTAAGGCGCTAATTTCAGTGATTGGAGCCGAGTTGTAAGGGAAAAAGTCCGATGAACCAATCCAATCACATACAGCACAAAAACCTGCCAACATGGTTTGTGAGTTTTCATAACCGCGCGATGTTTTTATTTCTGGGGGGTTATCGGCAAGCGAAAGACCTGCCGGAATCAGGAAAATCACTTCCAGTAATCGAAGCCACTCCAAACGTGCAGACTTAAAGGAACCAGTAATGGCAGCATCACAACTAACCGGCAACCCGTATCCGTCATCATTTGATTCACTTGCAGCGGGTATTGCACCATGATGCCCTGCAACCGGGGCAAACCAACTTATCCATGCAGTCCAATCTTCATTATCACCAAATCGCCAATCAACTTTAAACCGATCTTCTAAATCCTGAAAAAGCCAATAAACTCCGGCAGGCCCATGATAATACTCATTGATTTGCTTCTGGTTTAATGCAGTGTTTAAACCACTCATAGCTGAATTTACCCGCCCCCACACACCGGGAGCCTTGAGCTGAAAACGCACATCAAACTTGCCGTAGTCATGCAAGGCAATAAAAAATAAGACCCAAGCTTTAGCCTGAGCCTCATTTAGTCCAGTCATCTGCAAAAAACTATTGCGAATAACCAGACTGTTATTCCACCAAACCTCACCCACCGCCGCCACATCCAAACAATGGTAAGGCAACAAGTGATAATCAGGCCCTTCGGCCTGCGGGTCTTTTTTTGCTTTACCCCAATACCGAAAATAACTACCCACTGTTCGCCTCTTCAAATCCTAAATTTTCAACAACCCTAACAGCTTTTTGTATAGCCACAACCCTGCACAAAAACACAGGTAAACCCATACAACAGGTTTTTGGCAATTACAGGTTATTACCCTTCAAACAACCATTGTTTTATGTCTTGCAGGTTTACACATACCAGTTGCTGGGCCTCCGGGGTGCCGTCAAGTACTTTGGTGCTGACTTGCATTTCGCGCAGCAGGTATTGCACCAGACAGCCTTTGGTGGAGATGTGCAATTGGCCGTTTTGCATTTGGTAGTCCTGCTCCAGCACCTGGCGTTTAGCGGGGGAAAGGCGGGGGTCGGGTTGGAGGATGATGGTTGCGGTGCTATTCCAGGCTTGGTCATCAACAGCCGTGTGAAGGGTTTTATCCATTAGCTCGGGCGTGCCGCGAAAGCGGCTTAGTACAAAATCGCGGTAGCCTTTGCTTTTTTCACACCAGGCGCGCAGGTGCCAGCGCAAGCCGGTGTTGACGAAACTGTGCGGGGCAATGATTCGCCCTAAATTATTCGGGTTGTTAAGGGAGACATAATCCACCTCCAGCCGGCGCTGTTGGCGGATGGCGGCAATGAGCCCGCGCATAACCTCGGCACTTACCGGACGGCTGGGCACCCCGAGGCTAGCCACCGAAACTTGCGCAGCACTTGCGAGCAGCTGACCTGTGTGCAGCCAGCGAAGGTAATCCTCAACCTGCGTGGATATATAGCGAGGGAAAAAATTAGACGTGGGTAAATAGGCTTTTGCGGATGAGTCGTAAACCAGGTTGTCCGGCGCCTGGGCTTTATAGTTATTAATATCCGCACTGTTTTGTTGACGGCTTTGGCCGAATTCCCTCTCCAGGTCTTTACTGTTTACCCTGCCCTCCCAATAGACCATTAACTCGATAAAATAATAGCGCTTGTCTGTTGCACTTAGCTCCATTGTACTTTTCTCCACTGTACTTGGCTCCATGAACACTCCCATAGTCTTTAATCCTGCGGCATCTACCTGATGCCCGGCATTTTGGTATTTTTATCTTTATTTTTTACTTAAAGCCAGCCCTGCATTTTGTTTTGCCAAATTTCAAAACGCTGCCTTAATGCATCTGAGGTCGCGGGTGCAAAGCTTACATTGACTGGCCGTTCGGTCCAATTGGCAGCAAGCCCCGCCGCCATACACCCAATCCCCCGTAAAGTCGCATCGGCATTTTCACTGCGGTACACAGTCGCGCCGGTTAAATCCGCAATTCGCTGGCAGATGCCGTCGGCTTGGCTGAGGCCACCGCTGATAAGGATTTTTTCGGTGTTGTCGAGCGTTTCCATCAATTGCACATTCACAACAATTTGAAATACCACCGACTCCAGCCAGGCGAGGACTTTCTCCAGAGGTGAGAGGTTTTCGCTAAAGCGGCTGACCAGATTAGTACGCCAATAAGGCGCGCTTAGGCCGCCTATGGCGTTGAGAAAATAACATTGCTGCTGCGGGTTTAAGGCCAACGCTTGTGCGATAAGGTCTGGCGTAATGGTTAAATTCGCTTGCTGTTCAATAAAGGGGATGGCCGAAGCGGCACCGTTGACGGTGGCCTCCCAGGCGTAGCGTTTTTGTGCGGAATTTAATTCGGATTCATCCAGGTAGCAGGTGGGTGATGCGCATTCGATAGCTTGATCTATTTTTGTTTCCGGCAACCAGAGTGGGCTTACCAGCAAACCCTCCGGTGCCTTGAGGTTATTGCTGACGCGCTGGATAAACGCACCCGTACCTATATTGATATAGCAGGCGTTTGGATCGGGTGCGCCATTGGCAAACAGCGAAGCGCCCTGGTCGCGTGCGCTCGCGGTAAAGGGAATGTTATGGCCCGCTACATTCAATTCACCAAAATAACTGTTGTGTTTTTTGCATTGAGGTAAGAGCGCGCGGGGAATTGTAAATTGTTGCAGTAGGGACTCATCCCAATCCTCGCTGTGCAGATTCCACAGCAGTGTGCGCTGGGCATGACCCGGGTCCACCAGCATCGGATTGCCTTCCAGCAAATGCCAAAACACATAGCTGACAATGGGGCCAATCGCCAAACGGTTTTGTTCACGCGCAGCTTTTACTTCAAGTGAATTATCCAGACACCAGCGAATTTTGCTGGCGCCATAGTGAGGCGACACGCGCAGGCCCGTGAGCTGTTGCGCTTGCTCCTGCGATAGTGAAATGGATTTTAAATAGTCCTGGCCGCGAATATCCTGCCAGCTGAGCACCGGCGTTAAGACTTCGCCGGTGAGCCTGTCCCAACACAACAGCGATGAACCCTGGCCGGCAAAACCGGCGGCTTTAATTTGGTGAATGCGCTCACCTAAAAAATTGTGCACCTGGGTTAAGCACTGGCGGATGCCTGCAAGAATTTCCTCACCGCTTTGCTCTATGTGTTCGCCAGTTTCGGTTTGGATGTGTTGCGTGGCACAGGCCGCTGAGTAGCTACACAGCAAGTCGCCGCGCTGGTTAAACACGCCGACGCGGGAGCTTTGGCCGCCTTGGTCGATTGCCAAATACAGTGAATTGGATGAGTGAGAATTGGACATAGCGACCTTTCCGTTATTTTTGGAAAAGTTTAGCAGCACAAGGATATACCGGCACAAACAAAAACCCCGGCGCTTGGGCCGGGGTTTTTAACGCAGCGCTGGCACCGCAGGTAATATTTCCCTTAATCGCCGATTTGTGGGTTGGGCACAAAGGTGCCATAGGGGAACTGGGCAATTTTATCGCCGCCGCCTTTGATCTCGGAGATCTTGGCTTTGCCCTCTTTTTCCACTTCGTCGATACGCACTATGGCGTGCATGGGAATATAGGAGCGCTTAACGCCGGCGAATTCGTTTTTGAGTTTTTCTTCTGCTGGGTCCACCAGCACCTGGCTGCTCTCGCCAAAAACAAACTCTTCAATTTCGATAAAGCCGTACATTTCGCTCTGGTAAATCGCCGAGCAGAAGACTTCGTAAACCTGACCCTGGTTAAGAAAGATCACTTTGTAAACAGGTTTTGCTGCCATAAAACTCTCTGAAGACAAGCCTGGATTTGAAGGTGGGAACTGGCCACTTGAAAGGCGCCCCTTTTTAAGGGCGCGCAGGATACCACATCTTTTTTTAATTCTCGCGCTAACTGGCGTTTTTTTATACAGGAGTTTTAGCCCGATTGGTTATTAGCGCCTGCGAGCCCTACCCCTCTTGGCTATTCCATCACCACAGTTTCTGCGCTGGGCTTAGGCACCCTTTTAGCCGGACGCAACAAAAATAACAGGGGTAAGGCCGTCAGGGTTACCCACATCATCAGGTGGAAATCCTGCAAATAGGCCAGGGTTGCCGCCTGGCGCTGCACCTCGCCATTAATCGCCACCAAGCCCGCCTGGGTAGTTATATCCCAATGGCCCGTCTCCCCGACTCGCTGCAGCGCCTGGTTGTAGGGGGTGATGTAGTCGGCAAAGGCGGCGTGGTTGCGCTGGATATTTTGCTGCAACTGGCTGATAACCACCGAGATACCAATACTGCTGCCAATGTTGCGCGTTAGGCTAAACAGCGAGGTGCCCTCGTTGCGATAGCGCGCCTCCAGGGTGGCAAAGGCAATGGTGGACAGGGGCACAAAGATCAGCCCCAGGCCCATCCCCTGAATCACGCTGGTGCGGATAATGTCCCAGCGGCTGATATTGAGGTTAAACAGCGTCATTTCCCACAGCGACAGGCAGGTGAGCATCAAGCCAGTAAAAATCAGCTTGCGCGGGTCCACCTTGCCCGAGAGCTTGCCCACCAGCATCATCGAGAACATCACCCCAAAGCCGCGCGGCGCCATCACCAGGCCCACGTCAATCACCGGGTAGCCCAGTAGGCTTTGCAAAAACGGCGGCAGCAGCGCCATAGTGGCCAGCAAAATAATGCCGATGATAAACATAAACACCACGCCCACGGCGAAGTTGCGGTCGCGGAAAATCGCCGGCTCGATAAAGGGGTGTTTGGCGGTAAAGATGTGCACCACAAACCAGTAAAAACCCAGCCCAGCAAGTACCGCTTCGATCAAAACTTCGTTGCTGTGAAACCAGTTAAGGGATTCGCCGCGGTCGAGCATCATTTGCACTGCGCCTATGGCCAGGCTTAAAAAAGCAAAACCCATTAAATCGAAGGGACGCGCTTTGTTGACCGGTGTTTCCTTAACGGAGGTGAGTAAACCGAACAGCGCCAGGGCGCCAAAGGGCACATTGATATAAAACACCCAGCGCCAGTTGTAATACTCGGTTAACCAACCGCCCAGGGTCGGCCCGAGGATGGGCCCGAGCATAACCCCCATACCCCACATAGCCATGGCTGGGCCGTGCCTTTCACGGGGATAGGTATCCAGCAAAACGGACTGTGACAGGGGCACTAAGGCCGCACCAAATACACCCTGCAGCAGGCGAAACAGCACTATCTGCTCCAGGCTTTGCGCCGCGCCACAGAGCATGGAGGTAAGCGTAAAACCTATCACCGACCAGACAAACAAGCGCTTGCGACCAAACTTATCGCTGAGGAAGCCGGTGAGCGGCAGGCAAATAGCCGAGGCGACAATATAGGAGGTAAGCACCCAGGAGATCTGGTCCTGAGTGGCTGACATACTGCCCTGCATATGGGGCAAAGCGACGTTGGCGATGGTGGTATCCAGCGCCTGCATAATGGTGGCCAGCATCACCGAAATGGTGACCAAACCGCGCTTGGTGGTTTGGTCACTCGCGTCTGGAAGCTGTGCCGCTGAAGCTGTAGTAGACATGTGGCTTACCGGGATTTAACCGGCCTGGTGCAAATCAGCCAGGCCTTATGCGTTGTGAACAAGATTTAGTGCAGGGAAAACCAATAACTTAAATAGAAAACCCGAGGAATTTCCGTTTGTACTGGGTATCAATCGAGATCTCACTGCTCAGGCCAGCCTGCAATGCGGGGGCATCACCCTTGGCTTGAATGGCAATACGCACGGGTACGCGCTGAGCGATTTTGACCCAGTTACCGGTGGCGTTTTGCGCCGGGATTACCGAAAACTCGGCACCTGTCGCCGGGCTGATACTTTGCACCTCACCTTCCCATTCCTGATTGGGATAGGTATCGATTTTTACCTTCACTTTTTGCCCCACGCGCACATGGGTCAGGTCGGTTTCAATAAAGTTGGCTTCCACCCACAGG
>CBINKF010000124.1:0-7559 GCA_966251115.1 uncultured Cellvibrio sp. | reverse complement strand
AATTAAATCCGTAGCCCAGTGTGTAAAGCTCGGCACAGGCGCGCTTGATGGCATCCTGCTCGTCGGTTTTGCGTTTGAGCGAGGTGGTTAAAAAGCCCTGCAGCTTGTGCTTGGCAAAGCACTCTTTAATGGATGAGGAGAGCACCGGGTGGGGGCCAACTTCAAGAAAGTCGGTATAGCCATCGGCGATCATCTGCTCCAGCGCACGGAAAAAGTACACTGGTTCGCGCACGTTTTGACACCAGTATTCGCCGTCAAACGCCGTGGTTTCAATGCGCTCACCGGTAACTGTGGAATAGCTCGGCAGCTGCGGCTGTGCGGGTGACAGCTCCGCCAGGCTGGTGCGAATCTCGAGCAGCAGCGGGTCCATGGTCGGGCTGTGGTAGGCCACTTCCACTTGCAGCGCGCGGTTGAATAATTCCTTCGCGGTCAACTGCTCGGCGATTTTCGCCAGGGCCTGGTCGTCGCCCGCCAGGGTGATGGCCGTGGGCGCGTTAATCGCAGCGATGGATACACTGCCGTTAAACGGTGCAATGGCGGCCAGCGCTTCGGCTTCGGTAATACCCACGGCGAGCATCGAACCCTGCCCGGCGGCTTTTTTCTGAATACGGCTGCGGTGGAAACTCACCAGCAGCGCCTGCTCCAGGGTGAGAATGCCCGACACGTAGGCAGTGGTAACTTCGCCCACGCTGTGGCCGACAACGGCGGCTGGCTCGACACCCCAGGAGCGCCACAAATCCACCAGTGCTTTTTGCAAAACAAAGTTGGCGGGCTGGGCGATAACAGTATCGCTTACGCGCGACTCATCTTCGCTTTTAAGCATTTCGTCCAAAATCGACCAGCCGGCAATTTTTTGGAAGATGGCATCGCTCTCTTGCACCGAGTGCATAAATACCGGCTCAGTCTGCATCAACTCGCGGCCCATGGCCCACCATTGCGGCCCCATGCCGGTAAATACAAACGCCAGCTTTTTATGGGCTTCATTTACCTGGCCTTCCACCAGCTTTTCGTTGCCGCGCTGGTTGATAAAGTCATCCAATTGCGCAATCAACTCTTCACGAGTGTGTCCGCGCAGGCAGAGGCGATAATTTAAATGAGCGCGCCTGGCGCCAGCGGAGTAGCAGATGTCACTGAGCGAATAATCGCTGCGATTTTGCAGCAGGTCGCGATAACGTTTTGCCAGGGCCAGGAGTGCATTTTTGCTTTTGGCGGAAATCGGCAAGAGCAGCATTTTGTTTACAGCCAAAGGCGTATCTGCTGGTTCTGCTGTTAATGGCTTTTGATAATTTTGCAACAGGGCGCAAGCGTTGGTGCCGCCATAGCCAAAGGAGTTTATACCTGCATAAATGGCTTGGTTATTGGCATTCAAGGGTTCAACTTGACGCGGTACTTTTAGTTGTAATTGATCAAAAGGAATCTTGGGGTTGAGGTTGATCAGGTTGGCTTGCGGCGGTACTTGCTGGTGCTGCAGGCTGAGCGAGGCTTTAATGACAGCAGCAATGCCTGAGGCCGCTTCCAAGTGGCCGATATTGCCTTTAACCGAGCCTACCAGACAGGTTTCACCTTCGGCTTGCGCCAGGCCCACAGTGCCGCCAATAGCGGACATTTCTATAGGGTCACCACCCGCCGTGCCTGTGCCGTGGGCTTCAAAATATTGAATTTGTTTCAGCGCCACACCCGCGTTATCGGTAACCTTGCGAATCAACGCCTGTTGCGCTTCGGGGTTGGGCACGGTAATGCCATCGGTGCGACCATCCTGGTTGCAGCCGGTGGCGCGAATCAGTGCGTAAATATTGTCGCCATCGCGCTCGGCCTCGCTGAGTTTTTTAAGCACAACCAAACCAGCACCTTCACCGCGACCATAGCCATTGCCGCGTTCATCAAAGGCTTTGGAGCGACCGTCGGGGGCAAGGAAACCGCCTTTACACATGGCGATAAAAATTTCCGGGCGGTGCATAACATTTACACCACCCACCAATGCCATGGATGAATCGCCACTCCAAATGGAACGACAGGCTTGGTCCAAGGCAACCATGGATGATGAGCAGGCGGTATCAATACTCATGCTCGGGCCGCGCAAATCGTACAAGTAGGAAATGCGATTAGACAGCATGGTGAGCGTCATGCCCACAGCGGTGTTACTGGCGATGGTATGGCGATTGAGTGGGTTGAGTTGAGTGAGTTTGTTGTCGAGCATAAAACCGCCGACAAATACGCCAGTGCTGGAACCGGCGAGGCTTTCCGGGTCTATACCGGCGTCTTCCAATGCCTCCCAGCTTACCTCTAACAGCAGTCGCTGTTGCGGGTCCAGAGCGGCGGCTTCGCGCGGTGAAATGCCAAAAAACAAGGCATCAAATTCGTCGATAGATTCGTGTAAGAAGCCACCGCTTTTTACATACATTTTGCCGGGCTTTTCTTTATCCGCATCGTAAAAGCGCTTGACGTCCCAGCGGTTGGTGGGAACATCAACTATGCAGTCCTTGCCTGCCAGTAAGTTGTTCCAAAATGCTTCGGGGCCAGAGGATTCGCCGGGAAAACGGCAGCCAATTCCAATAATGGCAATGGGTTCAGAGGGGTGAGCTACAGCGGCAACTTGAGTTGACTGGTTCATTTTTCAATTCCTTAAAAATGCAGTTAAAGATGATCCTTCGTGCAGGCGCACAGGCCGCTCATACGCAGCGGAAATTTGTGCAATAAAACCCTGAAAGCTTTTGCGGCCAGGGCAAAAACCTAATCCAATTTCAGGTTAAGTAAAGTTATAAACGGGTAACTTTACTGTTGTATTAAAAATCAGTTCAGCATCAAAAATTATTTTTTTCGGTGTGGAAAAAGTTTTTGAATAAAAACCATCTGGCCGGAAACGGCGAAATAATTTTGATGGACGGAAGTTTGCAAAAATTGCAATGGCGGAGGGATAAACGCTAGTGGTAGGTTCATGATGGTGCTCTCAAAATGTCCTTTTTACATCCATCGCCAAAACTCCTGTCTCGGCGAATAGGTTGTGCTGAATTCCTTCAGCGGCGGCATAGTCGAACAAAAACTTTAACAGGTCAAGGGGCAATAAAAATTAATGGCGCACAAAGCTCTTGTTTGGCGCTTAAGCAATAATGGTTTGATTTTAATTTGTACGTATGTGGTAAAAAATAAGCTGGCGCCCAGTTTTGGGGCGCCAGCGTGTTGATATTATTTTTCTTGCTTAGGTAATTTTGGGGTTAAACAAAATTAAAGCGCTTTGGCGATCTTGGCTTTGCGCACCAGCTGAATAAATTCGGTGCGGTAACCGTAAGGGTCAGCCCCTTTATTTTTTTGCGCCAGGTCAATTACCTTGTCGTAAGTAAAATCACCCGCGTATTTACTGCCTTTTAGCAGTTGCGCAAAACCGGCGACGGCGCTGGCGAAATTGGCTTCGCGCTGCAATTGGCTATTGGTTTTGCTGACAAGCGCAATTGGCTGCTCCAACAGGCGCGATTTATCCTCGCTCGGCAGCTTGTATCTCAACCGCACTATGCCGTACTCGGTGGATTTGCTGTCGCTGGCGGGTTTGGCGTTTTGGTAACGGCTGGGTTCCAGCAAGCCCGATGCACCTGCAGGGGTTATTTCGTAAATGGCAGTTACGCGCTGGCCCGCGCCCACTTCACCGGCATCGACCTTATCGTTGGCAAAATCCTCGCGTTTAAGCGCGCGGGTTTCGTAGCCAAGCAGGCGATATTCCTTAACCGTCGCCGGATTAAATTCCACCTGGATTTTTACATCCTTGGCGATGGGGAAGAGGCTGGAGGTGGCTTCAGTCACCAATACTTTTTGCGCTTCGCTCAGGGTATCTATATAAGCCGCCGTGCCATTGCCGTTTTGCGCCAGGGTTTGCATAAGCGCATCCTGATAATTGCCCTGGCCAAAGCCGAGCACCGATAGGTAGATACCTTTTTCGCGCTTGCGCTCGACAAAATCCTGCAGGTTTTCATCGCCAGTTTCGCCCACATTAAAGTCGCCATCGGTGGCGAGAATAATGCGGTTGACGCCCTTGGGGTTAAAATTGGCTTCGGCTAATTGATAAGCCAGGGCGATACCCTCTGCACCTGCGGTGCTGCCGCCGGCCTGCAGATTAGTGAGCGATGCGAGAATTTTGGCTTTGTCTTTTACTTTGGTGGGCTCCAGCACAGTGCCCGCAGCACCGGCATAAACCACTATGGCTACTGTGTCCTCGGGTTTGAGGCTTTGCAGCAACAGCTCCATAGATTGTTTAACCAGCGGCAGCTTGTCCGGGCTGTCCATGGAGCCGGAAACATCCAGCAAAAACACTAAATTGGATTGTGGAATTTCCGCTGCCCCCAGCTGATAACCCTGGATGCCGATATGCACCAGCTTGTTACCTTTGGTCCAGGGGGAATCAGTCACCACCAGGTTGGTCGTGAAGGGCTCAGTTGTGGATTTGGGCAGCGGATAGGCGTAGTCGAAATAATTAATCAGCTCTTCCACACGCACCGCATCCTTGGGTGGCAATTGCCCCTGGTTGAGCATGCGCCGCATAAAACTGTAGCTGGCAGTGTCCACATCGATAGAGAAGGTGCTGACGGCATTATCCGCTGTGGCGATTACCGGGCTCTCTTCGAAATCGCTAAAGCGATCGCGATACGCTTTAGGTGCTGATGGCGCAATTGTGTCACTGAGTGCTGGCGCTGGTGCAGCCATACCAACGACCTGAGGTGCAGGCTGGGCAACCATAGCCAGGGCCATTTTTTTCTCGGCCGAACGACGTGCCAGATCATTGCTGGCAACGTCTTTGCGTGCGCCTGCTTCGCTGGCAATTCGCTGCAGCGACTCAGCCACGCCTGCATCCGGCATAGCACCTATATCTTCGGACTCCACTTCTGCTAATTGCGGATCACTTGGTGCGGCGCGAGATCCGGTAACCACCACCTCGTCGGCTGCACTCTCGACGCGGTCCATTTTTAATTCTGGCATAGCCGCTGTTGGCAGCGGCACTTGAGTGCGCGATTCCGTGGCTCTATCGGCCAAGGCGAAATCATCAATCATATGGCGCTGCATTAAAAACAGTGCGCCTACTACAGTAATGCTGGAAGCCGCTATGGCCGACAGCCAGGCGGGGTTTTGCCAGAAGCGTTTTTGGCTGGCGTTTTTTTGATGGAATTGCATAACCTTGGTCCCCTGTTGGTTGGTTTCAGGGGTAGGACGAGGCGATTGTGCAATTCCTTGGGCAGCCGCAGAAATATTTTTTTCGTCCGCCGCGTTTGCGTGATCGGCCTGTGCCTGATCAAAAGCTGCGCGCGCAGCGGCTATATGGCGCGCGCGCGTCTGCGGGTTAGGCTCTGGCTTGAGTTCAGCCAGTGGCTCCAGCGGATTGGGATTTTGTGAATCGTGACTCATGGGTTATCCCCCTGGCGCTCAAAAGCCCCAGTTGTAAAGCTCTGTCGCTGCAGGTGTTTGCGAATTTCATGCAGGCGCCAGGACACAGTGGATTCTTTAACATTCAATATCAGCGCCGCCTCGGCATGGCTTAGACCTTCGCCGTGCACCAGCAGCGCCGTTTCTTTAAAACCCTCCGCCAAAGTCTCCAGCTGTTGCAGCACCTGGCGCAAATAAACCGAAATTTCGGCCGCCTGGTCGCAGTGGCCAGGTTCCTCGTCTAAATCGTCAAGCGGGTTTTGAGGGTGACGATTTTGGCTTTTAAACCAATCCTTGGCGCAATTGATTACCAGGCGATAAAGCCAACTGCTAAAGGCGGATTCAAAGCGAAATTGGCCAATTGACTGCGCCAATTTAATACAGGCGTTTTGGGTGACATCCTCGGCGTCGCTGCGGTTGCCACACCAGCGGTAGGCAAAGCGGAAAATCGTGTCGTAACTGGCGTCCAAAAGCTGCTCAAAGGCGATGCCATCGCCCGTTTGTGCAGCGCGAATTAGCGCCTCTCTGTCAAACGCGGTTGAGTTTTTAATGTGCACAGACATGGCGGTCGGCCTGTGTAACCCGTGTTGTAAACGCACCGCTACCATCACCTGCATTGCTATTGTCTCGCGGGTAAGACGAGCCTGTTGGATAAATCCTTGGCGGAAATTTGAGCGGAATCATAGGGTGTCGATTTTTTTCACAGATGCCTGTTGGCGGATATCCAGCGGTTTTTCTTGTAAGTTGATTAATAACAGCTTTTATGGGGTGGCGTAAAGCTTGCAGTTTTTTCCGGTTACTTTGAAGACCATAGTTGAACGGGTGCCAGTAAAAAATCTGGCTGTTTTTGAGGTACAAAGATTCTAAAAACCTCGTCACTCAGAGCTAATTAGGAAGTTAGTTATGAAATTAAAATCACACTATACATGGATACTCGGAGTGGTGTTGGGTGGTGTTTTAGCCGCCAGCGCCCAGGCAAATTTAATTGTTAACGGAGGATTCGAAGATAACAACGTTGCTGCGGGCTCGTGGAATTACTTTCCCGCTTCTGCAGTCAATGGTTGGCAGGGCAGCAACATTG
This sequence comes from uncultured Cellvibrio sp., assembly GCA_966251115.1. Taxonomy (GTDB): domain Bacteria; phylum Pseudomonadota; class Gammaproteobacteria; order Pseudomonadales; family Cellvibrionaceae; genus Cellvibrio. The sequence goes on along the minus strand of CBINKF010000124.1, from coordinate 1,075 downwards.
AAATATGGGATCATTTTGGAGGTGTCTCGGCTCCCGAGGGGAACCAGCACGCCGAGCTTAATGCTCACCCCTATACGGGAGGTTTGTTTTCTATTTACCAAACCTTTGCGACCAGCGTAGGGCAAACCTACGATGTCTCATTTTTTTACAGTGCAAGGGTGGATGACAAAGAGGCATTTGCGTTCACTGTAGGAAACCTTTCGCTTCTGCTGAACGACCATGTGGCAGGTAGCTGGAAGCAATTTGTCGGTAATTTTGTTGCCAGTAACACCACGACAGAACTCAGGTTCACATCAGCCAATAGCTCAACCCTGGGTAATTTTTTGGATGATGTCTATGTGGACTTACATTTATTGGATACACGCAACTTACAGGAACCCAATAGTCTGTGGTTGATGCTTTTGGGGTTTGCGGGTTTGATGCTGGTTCGGGTGCGGGAGCGCTCAAGTGCCGAGCTCGCCCGTTAATTAATATCAACTGTCCCAACCAAAAATAAACCCCGCCACGGCGGGGTTTATTTTTGGTTGGGCAAATTTCATTACGGCGCCGGTTTAGCCGCCAGACTACGACGATTGCGATAGCGTATTAACAGCAGTCCCGCAAATCCAATCAACATTAACGCCCAACTGGACGATTCGCTCACTTCAGTTACCGGTGGTTCGCCGTGATCATAGGGGGAGAAAAAACCGTCCCACAGATTGGCCTGGGCACCCCAGTTGCCAGTCCAGGATTTGGCGATAACCTGGCCGCTCAGGTCGCCAGTCATAAAGTTAAAGTTAGCATTGGGCGCGAGAATATTGCCTTTAAACCCGCCGCTGAAGCTGATGTTTTCCGCCTCATAAAAGTTGTAGAGGATATGGCTGGGCGACAGATCGAGCGCAGCACTGGCTTCGCGGGCGCTGTAGTTTAATGAATCAAAATTAACATTTTTGCCGCTGACATTAATCACCAGAGTGTCGCTTTGGGTTAAACCGCTGGCACTCAGGTCGGTGGCGTTGCGCAGCGTATCGCCGGTAATGTTGGCGATATAGAGGTCGTCTTCGCTGGTGCCCAGCAGTTGCAGCCAGTTGCCATA
>CBINKF010000123.1:0-7590 GCA_966251115.1 uncultured Cellvibrio sp. | reverse complement strand
CTAGGCATTCAGCTCTGCATCCGGGGCAAACTGCCGGTATTTATCTAAACGGTGAATTGCAGGGTCATGTCGGGGCGCTACACCCGAGCTTGCAGCAGCAACTGGATCTGCCCAAGGCGGCATTTGTGTTCGAGATACGCCAGTCTGCACTCCTGCAGGGGGCAATACCTGCCTTCAAGGCGCTCTCCAAATTCCCCGAAGTTCGCCGAGATTTGGCGCTGCTTGTCGATAGGACTCTGGCGGTTGACAGCCTCTTTGAAGCGGTGAAATCGGTTGCAGGGGAGCAGTTGGTTAACTTAAAGGTATTTGACGTGTATATGGGCAAAGGTATTGATCCACATAGAAAAAGTGTCGCTATGGGGTTGACCTTTCAACATCCTTCACGCACTCTTAATGAAGATGAGATCAACGCCTCTGTAGACGCTGTTGTTAAGTATCTGGAGGCGAATTTTTCCGCTACCCTCAGATAGGGAACAATAATTATGTCGGATGGTGCTCTGACGAAGGCAGATTTGGCCGAGAAACTCTATGAGGATCTCGGCTTGAATAAGCGTGAAGCCAAAGAGCTGGTGGAACTCTTCTTTGAAGAGATTCGCCACGCGCTTGAGAATAACGAACAAGTCAAGCTGTCTGGATTCGGCAACTTTGAGTTGCGCGACAAAAGCCAGCGTCCGGGTAGGAACCCAAAAACTGGCGAGGAAATTCCTATCAGTGCCCGCCGGGTTGTGACTTTCCGTCCAGGACAAAAATTGAAGGCGCGAGTAGAAGCATATGTTGGAACCCAGTCATAACGACGAACTTCCGGTAATTCCAGGGAAACGTTATTTTACCATCGGTGAAGTCAGCGAGCTTTGCGCCGTCAAACCCCATGTGTTGCGTTACTGGGAGCAGGAGTTTCCCCAGCTCAAACCGGTAAAGCGTCGTGGCAACCGCCGCTACTACCAGCGCCAGGACGTACTTACCATTCGCCAAATCCGCAGCTTACTGTACGACCAAGGTTTTACTATTGGTGGGGCCAGGCTGCAAATGTCCAGCGATGTTCAATCGGATGACGGCCAATTTAATCAATTGGTGGTGCGCATGATTGATGACCTTGAGCAGGTTTTGGATTTGCTTAAGGCCAATTGATTAGCGCTTGTACCAACTCTGTTTAATCCTTAAGCGATAAGCTAAATAATTTAATTCATTCAAGTTTTTCATAAATTTCCAGCTTGCAAAGCCGGTATTTTAGGGTATTATGCCGGTCCCTTGAGTGAGCTGGTCTCAGCTTAACTTAGCAAGTCCGCGTCGGAGCGTAGCGCAGCCAGGTAGCGCACCATACTGGGGGTGTGGGGGTCGTGGGTTCAAATCCCGCCGTTCCGACCATTTTCTCTTCTTGTTTTTCCTCTTTAAATTTCCCCGTTTTGCTAGTGGCATAGCGCAATCAAAGTGCTAGTATTCGCCCTTCCTGTTCTACAAGCTGTTTGCTGGACAATAACAAAGAGGTTTTTCCTGTGGCAAAGCAATTAATGATTTACGACAACATTCAACCACTCTCCTCAGAAGCACACCGCAACTGGTCGGTAGCCGTGGATGATTATTCTTTTGTATCCCATTTGATTTCTTCGCCAGTGCTGGCCACCGAAATCCCATTTGCTGCGGGCGAGTTCCCCATAGTTTTTTCTGCTACTCAAAATGAGGGCGAGTATATTCCTCTGGCACTTATGGGGATTAAGGAAGGGGAAAATTTGCTGGTTAATGCGGAGGGGCAGTTTTCTACCCGTTATATTCCAGCCTTTATCCGTCGTTACCCATTTGTTCTGGGTGGTGAGAAAGACTCAGATTCCATGGCGCTTTGCATCGATGCTGACAGTAAAGCTGTTCACAAGGATGGGTCCAAAGGGCGTCGCTTGTTTGAAGAATCTGGCGAGCAGTCTGCGCACCTGAAAGAAGTTGTTGAGTTTCTCAAGGACTATCATTATCGCGCTGAATTAACCAAGGCTTTCTGCACTCGTTTGCACCAGCTTGGCCTTTTAGAGCCGATGCAGGCCAATATTACGCTGAAAGGTGCAGAGCAAACTAATTTGAATTTAACCGGTTTTTATGTAGTTAAGCGTGAAAAACTGAAAGCACTTAGCGATGCGGATGTGTTGGACTTGTTCAAACGCGATGGCTTGGAGTTGGTTTATGCGCATCTGCAATCTCTGTCATGTTTTAATGGTTTGATTGCAAAAATGTCTGAGCGTATTACTGCCGCCTAGATTGATGCGGAATAAATAAGCATTAAAAGCCGACTTACAAAGTCGGCTTTTTTTATGGCAGTAATTTAATTAACGCCCTGAGCGTTGTCGTGCTACCAGTTGTTTAACTTTGCGTTCGGCGCTGCTAAAGGCATCGCGCACCGCAATATGAATTGACTCGTCATCGTGAGTAATCGCTAGCGGGTGACCTTTAAAATCTAATTCGATTGAGGCTCGGAAGTGTTTGCCTTTGTGTTTGTGTTGATGTGGGGTGTCAAGAACAACGCGGCTGTGAATAATTTGATCTGTGTAACGGGAGAGTTTTTCGAGTTTCTTGAGAATGATTTCGTTGAGTGCAGCAGAGGAATCCAAATCACGATAAACAACGTCAACAGCGGGTTTCATCATAAAGCTCCTTAACGTTTGTGCGAGGGACATTTTGAGAAAACTATCGCCACACTTTCAGTGTGTGGCGATTTGCGAACCCTCTCTATCTATATTGATAGTTTCACGCTAAATATCAAGTTTTTCTCAAAATTTTCTTAATAACATTTTGATCTCTGACAAATGTTTTCAGATATTAATGTTCTTAGTCGTCCGGATTTGCTTTGTTGTTTTTGTCATAGTTCATTGGCGTGAAGAGATAGTTTGATTTCTTCTTCTGTAGAGTGTTGGAATGGCGCGAAGCAGGCTAATTGGGCGTGCGGGCGAGTATTAAGGAGGGGATATGGGTAATCAGGTGGTTTTGGTGACCGGGGGAACCGGATTTGTGGGTGCCGCTTTAGTGGCGGAGTTGCAAGCGCGTGGTTACATGGTGTGGGTGTTAACCCGAGACAAGGCGCGAGCGCATAGGATTTTGGGTGGGCGCGTTCAGTTGGTGTCCTCATTGGCGGATGCAAGCAACGTGGATTTTGGCGCAATTATTAATCTGGCGGGCAAGCCGATGATGGAGTCGCGTTGGAATTCTGCGGTAAAGGAGGCGCTCCGGGCCAGTCGTTTGGGCTTAACCCGGCAGCTTTTCACTTGGTGCAAAGCGCGCGCTAAATTCCCTCAGGTGTTGATTAATGCCAGTGCAGTTGGTTTTTATGGTGACCGCGGCGACGAGTTAATAACGGAAATGGTGCCGGGCGGCACTGATTTCGCAGCCCAGCTCTGCGCTGATTGGGAGCGCGAGGCATTAATGTTTAAGGCGGAGGGGGTTAGGGTGTGCATCCTGCGTTTGGGGATAGTGTTGGGGCGGGATGGTGGTGCCCTCAAGCAAATGCTTCCCGCGTTTCGTTTAGGGCTCGGTGGCCCCATGGGTTTGGGCGCGCAGTATATGTCCTGGGTGCATAGGCGAGATCTGCTGCGAATGATAATGTTTTGTTTATCGAAAGAACTTGTCGGTGTATTTAATGCGGTGACCCCAGAACCCTGCACCAACAAGGAGTTTGCGACAATGCTTGGGGCGGCCCTGCATCGCCCGGCGGTCCTGTCTATGCCTACTTGGGTTTTGAGGGGGTTGTTTGGTGAGGCGGCGAGCGCTTTACTGTTGGCCAGCCAGCGTGTAATCCCTGCTCAAATGGTACAGGCGGGTTTTGAGTGTGAGTTTCCGCATTTACCTGGGGCCCTGGCGGATTTACTTGAGTCTGATCCTTCTGGCTAGCTGTGTAAAATTTTTGGTCTGCACTTGAATTTTATTTGTCTGTCCTTAAATAAGAGTGGTCGCCGCTCGCTAGAGGGTGCACCAAACACGACTCGATCACTGGATGAGTCATAACTCTTTATATTGCTCTTGATGAGGATATACGAATGCGCAATTTTGATTTCTCACCCCTTTATCGCTCCGCCATTGGTTTTGATCGCGTGGCCAGTCTCTTGGATAATTTGTCTCGCGCGGAACAGAATCAACCCAGTTATCCCCCTTATAATATTGAATTGACCGGCGAGGATAAGTATCGAATTACTATGGCGGTGGCAGGCTTTTCCGAAGCTGAGCTGGCCATTGATATAAACCAAAATCATTTGGTGGTATCGGGTAATAAAGGCGCAGAGCAGCAAGAGCGCACCTATCTTCATCAGGGTATAGCGGCGCGCGGTTTCGAGCGTCGCTTTCAATTGGCTGATCATGTGCAAGTGCTTTCTGCCGCCTATGAAAATGGCTTGTTGCATATAGATCTGCAAAAAGTAATTCCCGAGTCCATGAAGCCGCGCAGCATTCCGATTAGCACTAAAGCTGTTGCTGAAACATTGGAAGCTGTTGCTACTGCTGAAGCTCAGGCTGCTTAAGCATAGCGCTGAATATTTTAAAACTGTGCTAAAAAGCCCTGCGTCGCAGGGCTTTTTGCTAAGTGGAAAAAAGTTTGGCCCGGACAGTTTTGCGATAATCATTGGGTGAGGTCGCCAGTTGTTTTTTAAATAGAACAGTAAAATAGCTGGTGTCTTGATAACCCACCTTGTCGGCAATTTCGCCGATCGACAAATTGCTGGTTTTTAGTAGGTCGCGCGCTATGTTTATTCGCACCTCCTGTAAAAATTCCAAGGGAGTTTTTCCCAGTGCGGCTTTAAAGCGGCGGTTCAGTGTGCGAACGCTCATGCCAAATCTGTCAGCCACCTGCGCCAATACGACTTGGCGATGATAGTTATCCTGTAACCAAATTTGAATTTGAGTGATATCTTCATCCGGGTGGGGGTTGTACGCATTTTCAAAATAACCGCTGTTCTCGTAGGACTTGCGTATTTCATGGGAGAAGTGGCGTTCAACATGGCTGGCGACAGCTTTACCCAAAAAGCGCTGGATAAAATGCACGGTTAAATCTGCGAGCGAGTTAACACTTGCGGCGCAATAAAGGTTGCCCGCCTGGGTAATAAAATATTGTCGTTTGAGGTCAACTCGCGGATAGTCATGATGAAATTGATCGAAGTAGTGCCAATGGGTGGTCGCGGCTTTGTCGTTTAGTAATCCGGCTTGTGCAAGAAAGCAAACGCCGGTACCAACGGCGCTGATAATAGAGCCATTTTGGTATTGATCTATTAGCCAATCGAGGCTGGCCTGATGCTGCTTAATCAGTGGCCTTGGGTTGCGCCAGAGTGCAGGCAGGTAGATCAGGTCCCAATGAATATTTTCTTCAATGCTGTGGTCGGCGTGCCAGCTGAGGCCGGTGCTTGTGCTTATTTTGTGTCGGGTCTGGCCCAGGGTAAAAATATTCAGGGAAGGGCTGGTTCCTGGCGGGAGCAATACCTTGGCTGCACTCTTGGCTGCCAACAGCATTTCCATGGGGAGGGTGCAGCTGGTCGCTAGCATGCGCTCACACAGGAAAAAACCAATTTTAAGTGGGTTTGTGGTTGCCATTCTGATTCCTGTATTTTGGCTAATTTGCCAATGATTATGGCTAAATTGCCAAAGAAAATCATTCCTCTTATCAATACACTCTCGGCCAGTGTTAGTTTTTTTGATTGTTGGGAGTTTCTATGTCCGCTTCGTCACAGGTTCGCTTACCTATCATTGTTGGTTTTGGCGGTTTTAGCGCTGCCGGTCGTTATTCCGGGCATCAGGCTTATAGCCGTATGGTGATAGAAAGTTTGCCCGCTCAGGCGCGTCAGGAAACCCTTGCTGGTTTGGCGGTTATGATGGGATTGGTGTTTTTTGAGCAGGGCGCTTATCGTGACAGCGAGGGCAAGGCCTATGATCTGCCAGCTATTGAGAAGCATTTTGGTGATCAGGTGCTGGACGGCACCTTGATTCGTCGCATCGAGAAGACATTTTTCGACGTAGATGCGGCGCACTGGCAAAAAGCGGCCAATCTGACGGGGGTAGGGCAGTCATTAAGTTTTGAGTTGCGCCGCCGTGAGCTGCCAGAACCTCTCCCTGTATCCTGGGTGGTAGAAGAGATCGATGGCGACAGGGTAAGGGTTAGTCTGCCGGGTTCCCTGGATGTTAAATTCGACAGCTACCGCGATCTTCCGGTGAAGTCTGCTGGGCAATTGCCGCGCGGCTTTAATCCGGGCGCACTTTATAACTCCCATTTTCACCCTCGCGCCTTACAACTGGCAGTCATAGGTGCTTCCGATGCGGTGCGCTCTATGGGCTTGGAGTGGCAAAAAGTCATTGATGCCGTGGAGCCGGATCAAGTGGGGGTTTACGCTTCCAACGTGATGAGTCAGATGGACGAAAACGGCTTTGGCGGTCTGCTGCAGTCGCGTCTCAAGGGCGGGCGCGTTGGCACCAAGCAGTGTCCGCTGGGTTTAAATACTATGGTGGCTGACTTTGTAAATGCTTATATTTTGGGCAGTGTCGGTCATACGGGTTCGATTACCGGTGCTTGCGCCTCCTTCCTCTATAATTTGAGCGCCGCGGCTGAAGATATAGCTTCGGGTAAGATTCGTGTGGCGGTGGTGGGTACTGCTGAAGCGCCAATACTCCCGGAAATCATTGATGGCTATGCAACCATGGGTGCTTTGGCTGCTGAGGATAAGCTCAAAAAGCTTGATGGTGCTGACGAAACTGACCCGCGCCGCAGCAGCCGCCCCTTTGGTGAAAATGCAGGTTTCACTATGGCGGAGGCCAGCACCTATGTGGTGCTTATGGATGATGCCCTGGTTATGGAGTTGGGCGCGCAAATTCACGGCGCTGTGGGTGACGTGTTCGTTAATGCGGATGGCTTCAAAAAATCCATCTCAGCGCCGGGCCCGGGTAACTACATCACTATGGCCAAGGCTGTGGCGTCTGCGCGTGCCATATTGGGCGAAGAGGCCGTCACCAGTCGCTCCTTTATTCAGGCGCATGGTTCCAGCACTCCGCAAAACCGGGTGACTGAATCGCAAATTTTTGATCAGGTTGCGCAGGTTTTTGGTATCGAGAACTGGCCGGTGGTAGCGGTTAAGGCTTATGTGGGGCACTCCTTGTCGGCCGCTAGCGGTGAGCAGTTAATTACCAGTTTGGGGGTTTTCAAGCACGGTATTCTCCCGGGTATCAAAACCATCGACAAGGTTGCAGATGATGTCTTTGACGAGCGTTTGCAAATATCGACCACCGATGTAGTCCGCGAGCCGGCCAGTTTTGATGTGGCCTTTCTAAACTCCAAAGGGTTTGGTGGCAATAATGCCACGGCGAGCCTGTTTGCGCCCCATGTGGTTAAGCGTATGCTCAAACGTCGTTATGGTGAGCAGGCTTTTGCGTCCTACGCGGAGCGCGAATTAGCGGTGGGTCGTCAGGCGGAAGCCTATAATCAGGCGGCGCTCAAGGGACAGTTCGATACTATTTATCAATTTGGTGAGGGCTTGATCGATGAATCGCAGATAGCGATTAGTCAGGACAAGCTCAGCCTGCCCGGTTTTGCCCAGGCGATTGATCTCAAATTTACTAACCCCTATGCCGATATGACGGAATAGG
>CBINKF010000122.1:0-7595 GCA_966251115.1 uncultured Cellvibrio sp. | reverse complement strand
TTGACAACGATGTGGTGTTCACCTGGAATGGTACGACCTCTGGGGTAAAAGTCCCCAACGGTGACTGGATTCCAGCCGACCGCGCCGGTTTGACCATCTGCGACGCCACCTCCGCGGTGTTTGCTATGGAGATGCCTTGGGACAAACTGGATGTGATTACTTTCAGTTGGCAGAAGGTACTGGGTGGCGAAGGTGCCCACGGTATGTTGATCCTCAGCCCGCGTGCGGTTGAGCGTTTGGAGACCTACAAACCCGCTTGGCCAATGCCCAAGCTGTTTCGCATGACCAGTGGTGGCAAGTTGCAGGAAGGTATTTTTAAAGGCGACACCATCAATACACCATCGATGCTGGCAGTTGCCGACTATTTGGATGCGCTGGATTGGGTGCGTGCTATTGGTGGTGTTAAAGAATCTATCGCGCGCTCCAACGCCAACCTGGCGGTACTTGAGAAGTTTGTTGCGGCCAACGACTGGATCAACTTCCTGCCGCAGTTGGAAGAAACCCGCTCCAACACCAGCGTGTGCTTCACCCTTAAGGCAACCCCTGATCAGGTGAAGGCCATGATCAAGCTGCTGGATAAAGAGGGTGTGGCTTACGACATAGGTGCCTACCGCGACGCGCCCCCCGGTTTGCGCATCTGGTGTGGCGCTACTGTGGAAGCTGCCGACCTTGAGGCCCTGTGCCCCTGGCTGGTGTGGGCTTACCAACAAGCCACAGCCGCCTGATAGTCGTAAATTTGAAAAGGGCTGTGGTGATCACGGCCCTTTTTATTTTCAGAGATATTTTTTTATTTTCAGAATTAGTTTTTCAGGATTAATTATTTTTACCCCGGCGGGATGAGCCTTTGATTTTAGCGGCTTGTCCCCATATGGTTTTTTTGGAATCCAGCCCCAAACCGCCAGCGATATAAATCAGACAGCGATATTCAAGGGGCAACTCAGAGGAAAACCCCATGTTTAAAATCAAAACTTATAACACTATTTCGGTAAAGGGCCTCAATCGCTTTGCGCGCGAAAAGTACGAAGTGGCAAGCGATATCGGCAGCCCGGATGCGTATATTTTGCGCAGCCATAAACTCCATGGCGAGCCATTGCCCGACTCGGTTAAAGCCGTTGCCCGCGCTGGTGCAGGTACCAACAATGTGCCGGTAGAGGAGTACACCAAAAAAGGCGTAGTGGTGTTTAACTCCCCCGGCGCCAATGCCAATGCGGTTAAAGAATTAGTGCTGTCCGGTATGTTGCTGGGCTCGCGCGGCATATTGTCGGGTATGGAATATGTGCAAACCCTTACCCATATGACCGATGCGGACGAAATGTCCAAATTGTTGGAAAAGGAAAAGTCCAACTTTGCCGGCTCTGAACTACAGGGTAAAACGCTGGGTATTGTCGGCCTGGGGGCAATTGGTTCGCTGATTGCCGATGCCGCGCTGGCATTGGGTATGAATGTGGTGGGCTTTGACCCGGCGCTGTCGGTAGAGGCGGCCTGGCGTCTACCGTCCCAGGTTGGTCGCATGGAAAACCTGCAGTCCCTGCTGGCGCGCTCGGATTACATCACCCTGCATGTGCCGGCCATTCCTGCCACCAAGCACATGATTAACGCCGATACCTTAAAAGTTGTTAAGAAGGGCGCGACCCTGCTCAACTTTGCGCGCGAAGCGATTGTTGATGCTCATGCAGTCATCGCCAGCCTGGATGCTGGTCACCTGGGCAAATATATTTGTGATTTCCCCGAGCCTATCCTGCTCAATCGCAAGGATGTCTACGCTATGCCCCACATAGGTGCCAGCACCGAAGAGGCGGAAGAAAACTGCGCGATTATGGCCGCCGATCAATTGATGGATTACCTGGAACACGGCAACATCAAAAACTCGGTTAACTTTCCGGCAGTTTCTATGGATCGCACCGCGAACATAGGCGCGCGTATTACCTTCTCCAACCAAAATGTCTCCGGTGTGCTGGGGCATGTGCTGTCGCTGTTGGCGGACCACAATGTTAACGTGGCTGATATGGTTAACAAGAGTCGCGGCGATGTAGCCTATAACATCATCGATGTTGAGCAGGCGCCGAGTGCCGATGTTATTGCCAAGTTGGCTGCTATTGAGCACGTTATCGCGGTCCGCGTTATCTAACCAACTCAGGGGGCAAAATGTACAAATTGGTATTTTTTGTCCCCGAGTCTCATCTTGAAGCAGTTAAGTCTGCGATATTTGCAACTGGGGCGGGGCGAATCGGCCATTACGATAGCTGTTGCTGGCAAACCCTGGGGCAGGGGCAGTTTCGCCCTTTACCCGGCAGCAACCCCCATATAGGCACCTTAAATCAAACCTGCCAAGTTCCTGAATATCGTGTTGAACTGGTTTGTGCCGATGAGTTTATCGATCAAGCCCTAATCGCCCTGCGTCAGGCGCACCCCTACGAGGAGCCGGCATTTGATGTCTGGCGGTTGGCGGCGTTGACCGAGCCACGAGGTGCAAATGACTAGCTCAGTGTTGGCAACCCTGGCGAGTCAGCTGCTGCCGCTCAAACCGGCGACGGGCGAACCAGCAGCGGGTCAAGCGGCGGTCATTATTTTGCTCTCGGAAAATACCGAGTTGAGCCTGCTTTATACCAAACGCTCTGAGTTTTTACGGCACCACGCAGGCGAGGTCTGCTTTCCCGGTGGTATGTGGGAGCCCGGGGATAGAGACCTGGCAGCTACCGCGGTGCGCGAAATGACCGAAGAGATTGGCCTGGCCCCCGAGTCTATCACCCTGTTGGGGCGCCTGGAGTCGGCGCAGACTCGCGCGGGCACCCAAGTTATGCCCTTTGTGGCCAGCTACGATGCGCGTGCATCCCTGCAGGCCAACCCAGCTGAGCTGGATGCCATTTTTCATGTTCCGCTGCGCAGCTTTTTTGGTGAGATAGAGCAACAGCTGGACCATTTTGAGCTTGCTGGAAAATCCTATTCACTGCCGGTTTATCACTACCAGGGGTTTCGAATCTGGGGCTTTACTGCGTTGATAACCGCGCGATTTTTGCGACTTGTTGAACAGCTGGCAGTAAAAGATTTGACATAGTATGGCCATCTGCCAAGATGCTAAAATTAGCAACTGCTAAATTAATACAAATCATCTCTCTCTACTCACCAAACCAGGCAATTAAGGATGAATCCATATCAAACGCCTTTGCGCGATATTGAATTTGCGCTTTTCGATGTTCTTCAATATTCCCACCACTGCCAGGACCTGGGACACAGCCAACTGGACCCAGGCCTGGCAACGGCTTTTTTGCAGGAGGCAGGGCGTTTTGCCGATGAGCAGCTCGCCCCTTTAAATTCCATCGGCGACCGGCAGGGGTGCAAGCTGGAGGCGGGGCAGGTTAAAACCCCCCAGGGATTCCGCGAGGCCTATCAACAATATTGCGCGATGGGCTGGCCCAGTCTCTGTCGCAACCAGGATTACGGCGGCCAAGGAATGCCGCAATCGCTCGGAATTGTACTCAGCGAAATTATCGGCACCCCCTGCTGGTCCTGGAGTATGTATGTCGGGCTTTCCCAGGGGGCGATGCATACCCTGGAAACCCACGGTACTGACGAACAAAAGCAAACCTATCTTCCGCATCTTATTTCCGGGCGCTGGACGGGCACCATGTGTCTGACCGAATCGCAAGCGGGCAGTGATCTGGGCTTGCTGCGCACACGTGCCGAGCCAGATGGTCAAGGTGGCTACCGCATTACCGGCACCAAAATTTTTATCTCCTCGGGCGACCATGACCTGGCGGAAAACATAGTTCATATAGTGCTGGCACGCCTGCCGGATGCTCCCCCTGGGACTCGCGGCATCTCGCTTTTTGTGGTGCCTAAATTCCTGCCCGCCGGCGCAGGCCTTGGAGCGCGCAATAATATTGTCTGCAGTCGCCTCGAAGAAAAGATGGGTATTCATGGCAACGCCACCTGTGAGCTGGTGTTTGATGGTGCCCAGGCATGGTTGTTGGGTGACATAAATAAAGGTCTGAACCTGATGTTCACCTTTATGAATCTGGCGCGGATTGGCTCTGGCATCCAGGGCGTGGCGCACGCTGAATTCGGCTACCAGTTGGCGCGCAGCTATGCCCGCGAGCGGCTGCAAATGCGCGCATTAAGTGGAGCTAAAAGCCCTGACGCACCAGCTGATCCGATTATTGTCCATCCCGATGTACGCCGTATGCTGCTTACCCAAAAGGCGATTACCGAGGGGTTGCGCATGCTCGCTTACGACGCCGCCTTGAAAATTGACCAGGTGCAATCGCTGGCCGAATCCGCAGAGCGCCAAAAGGCCAACGAGCTGTTGAGCTTGCTCACGCCCATAGTCAAAGCCTTTAGCACCGAGCTGGGGTTTGAATCGGCCAACCTGGCGCTCCAATGTTTTGGTGGCCATGGCTACATCCGCGAATGGGGTGTCGAGCAAAACCTGCGCGACTGCCGCATTGCCAGCCTCTATGAGGGCACCACGGGTATCCAGGCGCTGGATTTACTCGCGCGCAAAGTGCTGGCAAACTCGGGGCAAACGTTGGAACTACTGCTTGCAGAATTGCGTGATTTTTGTGCGGACAATCAAGCGGTCACGGAACTGCAGCGCTATTTGCAACCGCTCCAGGCACTTTTACCCGAATGGGCTGATCTAACCTGCGCGCTTGCCCAAAAGGCGGCATCAAATGCCGATGAAATAGGTGCGGCGGCGGTAGATTATCTGATGTATTCGGGCTATCTTTTGTTGGCCTACTATTGGGCCAGGGCCGCCAGGCAGGCCGAGTTCAGATTGCAAGCCGCTGATCCACAAGCGGATTTTTATCGGGCTAAACTGGCTACGGCGGATTTTTACTTCGCGCGCCTGCTGCCGCGCACCAGCACCCACGCTGCGCTGATCCGCGCTGGTGCCGACAGTTTGATGGGCCTGGCAGCGGGCGATTTTTAAGCGGCACGATCGATAAGAAAATAACAACCGGGGAGTTTTTGCATGTCCTTGAATTACAACAGAACCATTGCAGAGGTATTCGCTGAGTCCTGTGCGCAATTCGCCGATAGCCCCGCTTTCACCTGTATGGGTCAAACCCTCAGCTACCGCGAGCTGGATCGTCTTTCCGGTCAATTTGCGGCCTATTTGCAGCAGCACACCAACCTTAAGCCGGGCGACCGCATTGCAGTGCAGTTGCCCAACGTCCTGCAATACCCGGTGACTGTGTTTGGCGCACTGCGCGCAGGCATGATTGTGGTCAACACCAACCCGCTTTACACCGCTCATGAAATCAAGCACCAACTGATTGACGCAGGCGCTAAAGCCCTGGTGGTATTAGCCAATATTGCCCATAACGCGGCGGGCATTATTAGCGAAACGCCGGTAGAGCAGGTGATAGTGACTGAGCTGGCGGATTTGCATTCACCGTTAAAGCGCTGGTTGATCAATTCGGTGGTCAAGTACGTTAAAAAAATGGTGCCCGCCTACCATTTCCCTCATCAGGTTTGTTACAACAAAGCCCTGCATCTGGCGCGCAGGCCCTGGCAGCCGGTAGAGGTCAAGCCGGAAGATGTCGCGGTGCTGCAATATACCGGCGGCACCACCGGCGTAGCCAAGGGCGCGATGCTCACCAATCGCAATTTGGTGGCTAATATGTTGCAGTTAAACAATCATATGCGCGATGTATTTCGTCGCCAAAAGGAATTGTTTGTCGCACCCTTGCCGCTCTATCACATCTACTCCTTTACCATTCACTGCGCCTCGGCGCTTTATCTGGGGAACCAAAATTTACTGATTCCCAACCCGCGCGATATTCCCGGGTTTGTCAAAACCCTGCAGGGCGTGCCATTCACCCTGTTTGTCGGTTTGAATACCCTGTTTAATGCACTCTTGCGCAATCCGGATTTTCACAAGCTGGATTTCAGCCATTTGCGCCTGACTTCGTCGGGCGGTATGCCCTTAACGGTGGAAACCGCCAAACATTGGCTGGAGCTAACCAAGGCCCCCTTGAGTGAAGGTTATTGCCTTACCGAAACCTCTCCGGTAGTCTGCGTTAATCCGGTTCCCGATTTTCGTCTGGGAACCGTGGGCATCCCCATGATCGATACCGAGCTCAAGGTGATTGACGATGAGGGTGTCAGCCAGCCCAATGGCCACCCGGGAGAGCTCTGTGTGCGTGGCCCCCAGGTGATGAAGGGTTACTGGCAGCGCCCCGAGGCAACCGCGGAAGTGCTGGATAGCGAGGGTTGGTTTAAAACCGGCGATATTGCCGTTCTTCAGGACGATGGTTTTGTCAAAATTGTCGATCGCAAAAAAGACATGATCAACGTCTCCGGTTTTAAAGTTTTCCCCAACGAAGTGGAAGATGTGCTCTGTAGCCACCCGGATATTATCGAGGCGGCGGTGATAGGCTTGCCCGATGGTGAGGGCAGCGAGCGCGTCAAAGCCTATATAGTTACCGCCAACGACCAACTGACCGCTGACCAGGTGCGCCGCTACGCGCGTGAGCAGTTAACCGCCTACAAGGTGCCGCACCTGATAGAGTTTCGCAAAGAATTACCCAAAACCAATGTGGGCAAAATATTGCGACGCGAATTGCGCGCGCAGGAACTGGCCGCTGCGAAAGCCTGAGGTAACTCGGGCTTTTTAATTTAGCAATGAATCAAAGGAGTCATTATGTTTGGTAGTTCGGTTGTTATTTTTGTAGTGCTTGCCGTGGTCTTGGCGCTGCTGATGGTAAAGAGTGTACCCCAGGGGCAAAACTGGACCGTGGAGCGCTTCGGCAAATTTACCCGACTGTTGATGCCGGGGTTCAATATCATCATTCCATTCTTTGATCGCATTGGACGCAAACTCCTGGTGATGGAGCAGGTACTGGATATCCAGCCGCAGGAAGTCATCAGCGCCGATAACGCCTCGGTGCGCGCCGACGCCGTGTGCTTTTATCAAATTTTGGATGCGGCCAAAGCCTCATATCAAGTAAACAATTTGCACCTGGCGATGCAAAACCTGGTGATGACCAATATCCGCGCGGTATTGGGTTCTATGGAGTTGGATCAAATTCTCTCCAATCGCGATGCCATCAATACCAGTTTGCTACTTAAGGTCGATGAAGCCACCAATCCCTGGGGCATCAAGGTGACCCGGATTGAAATTAAAGACATTACTCCACCGCGCGATTTGATCGATGCCATGGCCAACCAGATGAAAGCCGAGCGTGAAAAGCGCGCGCAAATCCTGCGTGCCGAAGGTGAGCGCGAGGCGGCGATTAAAGTGGCCGAAGGCGAAAAGCGCGCAGCGATTTTAAAAGCGGAAGGTCTGCGGGAATCGGCATTTTTGGAGGCGGAGGCGCGCGAGCGGGAAGCCCAGGCTGAAGCCAAGGCAACTCTCGTGGTAAGCGAGGCGATTGCCGCGGGCAATCCCCAGGCCATCAACTATTTTATTGCGCAAAAATATGTCGAGGCACTGGGCACCTTGGCAGCATCGGATAATGGCAAGGTAATTCTTATGCCGCTGGAGGCATCAAGTGTGATAGGTTCCATCAGCGGCATTAATGAGCTGATTAAATCAGCAACTACAGGTAAATAATTGAGCATGATTATTTTTTTTGAATCCATGCAGGCCT
>CBINKF010000121.1:0-7630 GCA_966251115.1 uncultured Cellvibrio sp. | reverse complement strand
CGGCAGCACCGGCGTAGGCAGAGTAAGATTTCCACATGGTAACCGGCACCTCCGCCGAGTTAACAATGTGCAGCACAGCTACGGTAACGATAAAACCGCCGTAGAACCAGTTGGCCACATAGATGTGCGATGTTTTGCGTTTGATGATGGTACCGAAGAAGACCACCGCATAAGCGATCCAGACCACGGCCAGCAGAATATCAATGGGCCACTCCAGCTCAGCGTATTCCTTAGTGGTAGTATAACCTTGTGGCAAGGTGTAGGCCGCCAACAGAATTACCGCCTGATAACCCCAGAACACAAAACTGGGTAGCCAGCCACCAAACAGGCGCGCCTGACAGGTGCGTTGCACCACATAAAATGAAGTCGCCATCAGTGCACAACCGCCGAAGGCGAAGATTACCGCGTTGGTGTGCAGTGGACGCAAACGACCAAAGTGGGTGTAGGGTTGAAACAGGTCGTTGATACCTGGCCACACCAGTTCGGAGGCGATAAACACGCCCATCCCCATGCCAAATATGCCCCAGACAATGGTCATAATGGTAAATTTGCGCACTATATCTAAGTCGTAGACTGGTGGATCACCAGCAACTGTCGCATGACTACCCATAGGACGTTCCTATTACTTGAAGAAAAACAATTATTTATGGCCCAGGAGCTTTGAGTATTCAGTCAATCCGATTACCCCTATCGAAGGTGGGGCATTGTGCCTCAAGCGCGGCATTTTGTCTCACTTGAGCAGCTATGGGATTGATAAATATCAAATTATTTATGGGCTTTTTACCTGAGCCGAACACCGAAATTTAGCGGCTTGCACTATTTTTGCAAGCCGCTTGTACGCTATTCAAGCAGACGATTATTTCAGTACACGGCCTTTGTTGGCCGCAATTCTCATACGCAGCGCGTTGAGCTTGATAAAGCCTTCAGCATCTTTTTGGTTGTAGGCGCCAGCATCGTCTTCGAAGGTGGCCACCTTCTCATCAAACAGGCTGTCGGCTGAGCGACGACCCACCACGATCACATTACCCTTGTAGAGCTTGACGCGAACCTCGCCATTCACATATTCCTGTGATTGGTCGATCATAGCTTGCATCATTTTGCGCTCGGGGCTCCACCAGTAGCCGTTGTAAATCATATCGGCGTATTTCGGTATCAGGCTGTCTTTCAGATGTGCCACTTCGCGATCAAGGGTAATCGACTCAATCGCGCGGTGAGCTTTTAACATAATAGTGCCGCCAGGAGTTTCGTAGCAGCCGCGGGATTTCATGCCCACATAGCGGTTTTCCACCAAGTCCAAACGACCAACACCATTCTCTCCACCCACCTTGTTCAGATAGGCAAGCACAGTCGCGGGCGACATTTTTTCGCCGTTAATGGCCACTATGTCGCCCTTCTCGTAGGTCAGATCCAAGTAAGTTGCCTGATCAGGAGCCGACTCAGGGGACACAGTCCAGCGCCACATATCTTCTTCGGCTTCAGTCCAGGGGTTTTCCAGGATCTTGCCTTCGTAGGAGATGTGCAGCAGGTTGGCATCCATTGAATAGGGAGACTTTTTCTTTTTACTGAAATCCACAGGGATATTATGGTTTTCGCAGTAGGCCATCAGCGTTTCGCGAGAGGTCAGGTCCCATTCACGCCAGGGGGCAATCACCTTGATACCTGGCTTGAGGGCATAGGCACCCAGCTCAAAGCGCACCTGGTCATTGCCCTTACCGGTGGCGCCGTGGGATATAGCATCAGCGCCCACTTCGTTGGCAATTTCGATCAAACGCTTGGCGATCAAGGGGCGGGCGATGGAAGTACCCAAGAGGTACTCACCTTCGTAAATGGTATTGGCGCGGAACATAGGGAATACGAAATCGCGTACAAATTCTTCGCGCAGGTCATCAATATAAATTTGCTTTACGCCCAGGGCCTGAGCCTTAGCGCGCGCCGGCTCAACCTCTTCACCCTGACCTATGTCAGCGGTAAAGGTCACCACTTCACATTGATAGTTTTCTTGCAGCCATTTTACGATGACCGAGGTGTCCAGGCCGCCAGAATAGGCCAGAACCACTTTTTTGATGGATGACATAGGGAGCTCCCACTAAAACTCGTTGACAATCCCCAGCTTAGGCGGCACCTGCTCTGGGTGGAGGCAGTACCTGTTCAGGGTGGCAGGTACTCGGGCGCGGGATTGTACTCGCAAGCAGGCCAAATTCCCACAGTTGTTGCAGGATAATTAGGTTTTCGGCGGATTTATGAGGCAATTGGAAGCGTTGGGCAGCGGATTGGTGATTTGGTGATTTGGTGATTTGGTGAATGAACCCTGGCTGCACGGGAAGATTAAGCGCAGGGGCTGAAAGCTCAACCCCTGCGCGACGCTAAATTAAAGCCGAAAGGTAGATACTTTATCGCTCAAACCGCGCGCCAGCTCTTTAAGGTCTACCGCGCGCTCCTCGTTGCGATGCGCCTCTTCGGCTGAACCATCAGCCACTTGCATAATGGCCAGCATGTTGGTTTGCACCTCTTTTACCACCTGGCTTTGCTCTTCAGCAGCTGTGGCGATTTGCGCCGCCATGCTGCTGATGGTACCCACTACGTTGTTGATGTTATCCAGTGCTTTTGACGCATTGTCGGCATTATCCACACTGCCGGTCGCCAGGCGACGACTGTCATCCATAATCGAGACTGCATTTTGCGCGGTGCTCTGCAAGGCCCCGATCATGGATTGGATTTCCTCGGTGCTGGCGTGAGTGCGCTGTGAAAGCACCCGCACTTCATCGGCTACCACCGCAAAGCCCCTACCCTGCTCGCCAGCGCGCGCCGCTTCAATAGCGGCGTTTAAAGCCAGCAGATTGGTCTGCTCGGCAATGCCCTGGATGGTCGCCAGAATGCCGCTGATATCCTGAGCATTTTTATTGAGATTGGAAATCACACTGCCCGCCTGCTCCACTTTGTTGGCAAGGACATTAATCGAGTCTCGAGTCTTGTCCACCTGCACCTTGCCCTCAACTGCACTGGCGACTGATTCGCGCACTGAACCGGCAGTTTGCTCCGCGTGGTGAGCAATCTCCTGAGTGGCGTTGGTCATCTCATGCATAGCCTGAGTGACCATACCAATCTGCTGCTGCTGGGAGCCAGAATCGCGCACGGCCGACACCGCACTCTGCGCCATAGATTGGGCATTGCTTTGCAGGTCGTTAGCCTGCACGCGAATATGGCTGACCAAATCCACCAGATGATCGACAAACGAATTAAAGTTGGATGCCAGTCGGCCCACTTCATCTTTTGATTTAACCGGGAGTCGACTGGAGAGATTGCCGCCACCCGATGCAATTTCGGAGAGCGACTGGGACACATCATGCAATGGCTGCAGCAGTACACCGATAAACCAGTTGAGCACCGCCAGGGTAATTAGCAACAGTACCAGAATCGCCGCCAATTGCCCCAGCAGCGCGGACTCCACCGGCCCCACCAACTGATCGCGCTCCAACATCATCATCAGCACCATATCAGTCTTGGGGATACGATTGGCGAACACCTGCATGGTTTTGCCATCCACGTTAATCAGGTGCAACTGGCTGCGATTTTTAATTAATTTATCTTCAAACGCGGGTGTTAGGTCCCCCGATATTTCTGCCAACGGCTTATTGAGTAACTTTTGATTGGCATGGGCAAAAATTTTGCCGTGGCGGGTGATAAACATATAGCCATTACCGGGCAGATCTATGTCGCGCAGTTGCTCAACTATATCGTCGATGACTACGTCTATACCCAGAATCGCCTTCACACTGCCGTCGGGATTAAGTACCGCGCGGCCGAGTGAAACCACATTCTTACCCGTTGCCGAGGCGACTGTCGGGTCCTCGATATCAGTTTCATGCGGGTTTTTCATGGCCCCTATGTACCAATACCACACCCGCGGGTCATCATTGCCCGGAGCCATTTTGAGGTTATTGGCATTGACCAGTGTACCGTCGGCAAAAGCGAGGAAACTGTTGTCGACATCTGCCGAGATTTTTACCTGCACCAGATGAGTATTGTAGGTTTCTGGCGTGGCGCTGGCGGGAAAGCCCTCCAGCGCCTTGCCTTTCAGTGCAAACCAATCGCCCACATATTTACTGAAAGTGGCCGATATACCATCGACCTGGCCATTAATACTGCGCTCCATAGCGCCCATGGCGGATTGATAGGACAAGTAGGAGACAACGCAACCTACTAACAACAGAGAAACCGCAACTGCCGCGCTGATTTTTCGGCGCAAAGACCAATGACCCGACATTTTGCCTCCAGAGTCGTTATCCTAGCCATCGCAAGCGAGGGCCTATTGTTATCTTGGACTAGATACCCCGCCCGCGCTCGGGCACAGCTCGGGGGTTGTGACGGGAGTAGACCGGGTCTGGCCTCGCGTGTCCCTGGACTTGTATCGGCTTAACTCGGTTGGCACTTCCTCATCAGGTTATCGGCATGACTGCGCAATTGCTTGAGCACTTGACGCTGTTCCGGTTCAAGTTCCCCTTGCTCCAGCTCGCGCATGCGCTGTTCAAACTCGGCCCACACCAGCCCCGCCCCAAAACTCGGATCGGTTAATCGGGCGTGGCAGAAGGCCTGCCATTCAACCTGCTCCTCTTTGGTTAGACTAGACGGGAAATTGCGCGCTCGGTAGCGAAATAACATTTCTTTTAGGCGCGGGTCGTTAAACTGCCAATCGGTTTGCGCCAGATCAAGCGGGGAGCTGCGCCTTATCTGCAGCATCAAGCGCTTGTCCTCATCGCCCACAAAACCGGCGTACAGTTGCTGCTCCGGATCGCGCCGCTCGGGAAACCCCGACTCTGCATAAATTTCAGTCAATTTGGCCCGCAGCTGCTCGCGCTCAAGCACGCTCAGATTGGCCAGCTGCTGCCAGTGTTGCTGTGCCTGCTGCTTATCGAGTTGCCACTGCTCCGCCAGTGCATCATCCAGCATCGACGGAGGAAGCAGCATAGGGGTTTTATTGAGGTGAATCTCTTTAAGTGCAAGTCGCTCCACGCCATCGGGCAAGGCATCTGCAGTGCTAAACAAACGCTCGCGAAGGTTGTCTGCCGAGAGCGACAACAGCGCCTCCGGCGACTGGCTGAGATTAAACGCTATTACCGAGTTGCGATTGCCCGGGTGAAATGCCAAAGGCAGCACCAGCGCGCAATTGCCTTGGCTATTGGGAAATTTGGAGGAGATATGCAGCAGTGGTTTGGCGCCATCTATATCAATCAACTCCGCCGCAAAGCGTTTGTCGCGCAAGCGGAAGGCATAGTCAAACAATTTGGGCTGACGCGCTTTTATCAGCCTGGCCACCGCGATAGTCGCGTAAACATCCGATAGCGCATCATGCGCCGCCTCGTGGACCAGACCGTTAGCTGCGGTGAGCATCTCCAGCTTGAAACTGGGACGCCCATCCTCGTAGTAGGGCCAGTTGATCCCCTCGGGTCGCAAGGCGCGGGTCATACGCACCATATCGATAATATCCCAGCGCGAATTGCCATTGCGCCACTCGCGCTCGTAGGGATCATAAAAATTGCGGTACAGACAATAGCGGGTCACTTCATCATCGAAGCGTATGGAGTTATAACCCACACCACAGGTACCCGGTTGCGCCAGCTCGCGATAGATGGCGGCAATAAACTCAGCCTCCACCACCCCCTTGGCATCGGCTTCCTGGGGACTCAAACCAGTTACCAAACAAGCCTCCGGTTTGGGCAATAAGTCTGGCGCCGGTTTGGCATAGATCATTAACGGCTCGCCCATGATGTTTAAATTTTGATCGGTTCTGACTCCCGCAAACTGGGAGGGGCGATCTATCGCCGGATTCTCGCCCCAGGTTTCATAATCGTGCCAATAGAGACTTATCTGTGGTTGCGCCGCCATAGCTGCTGTCCTGCCCTCATGTCCACTTGAATTACCTCAGCCACTGTAACACCTGTAGTCAAGTTTCCCCTATACTGCGCCCACCCAGGCCGCAACTAGTCCCCGTTGTTTGTCGCCTCAACTGAAAAATCAGGAGCCGTTATGAGTGACTTGGGAGTTCTCTTCGAAAAAAATCTGCAATGGGCAGAAGACATCAAGCAAAAAGACCCTAACTTTTTTACCAATCTGGCTCAACAGCAAGCACCCGAATATCTGTGGATAGGCTGCTCCGACAGCCGTGTGCCTGCCAACCAGATTGTTGACCTGGCACCAGGTGAACTCTTTGTTCACCGCAACGTAGCCAACGTGGTCATTCACACCGACCTCAATTGCCTAACTGTACTTAACTACGCGGTGGAGTTTCTCAAGGTTAAACACGTTATGGTGACCGGACACTATGGTTGCGGTGGCGTAAAAGCAGCGCTGGAAAACAACAAGCTTGGCTTAATTGACTACTGGCTGCGCAATATTCGCGATGTCTATTACAACAACAAGGAAGAAATGGAGAAAATCGAAACCGAGGAGGCGCGCCTGAATCGCCTGTGCGAACTGAACGTAGTGCAACAGGTTTACAACGTGGCGCGCAGCAATATCGTGCAAAACGCCTGGGCGCGCGGGCAGGACCTGAGCATTCACGGTTGGATTTACGACATTCACGACGGCATCATCCATAAGCTAATGGAGCCTATAGACGCTGTCGATCAAATTCCCGAACAGTATCGCCTTTACTAGCTCATCATATTTCTGCAGTCGCCGCTCTCCAGTAACTGCGCCTCAGCGCGCAGTTACTCTCAATAAATAGCTACTCTCGATAAACAGTTACTCTCGGAAAACAGCCACTCTCGAAAAACAGTTACTCTGGCAAGCTCGCAAACGCCAGTTCGGTTTTAGCGGCCATAATCAAATCATTCTCGTGCAACCCCTTGATCTTGTGAGTCCACCAACGCACCTCAAGGCGCCCCCACTCAACTAACAGCGCCGGGTGATGGCCATACTCCTCTGCCAAAGCACCTACCTGCTGTGCAAAGCCCAAGGCCTTAACAAAATTGCGAAACTTATAAACCCGGCGCAACTGGTTTATCCCCTCTATTTGAATCAACTCCCAACCGGGCAGTTCAGCCAAACCCGAGCTAATTGCGTCAGCGCTTAGGCTCGGCGCCCCCGCCTGGCACGCGCTGCAGGATTTCTCACTTAATCTAGTCATAGCAACCTCCCGTCATAGCAACCTCCAGTAATAGCAATTTTCAGTAATAGCAATTCCAGCGCTGTTAATCCGCTCAGGGACTGAAATTGGCCGCTGTGCCAGGGCCTGAATGGCCGATGCCTACCTATAAAGAAACAACCCACGGCACAATAGAGTCACCTGCGACAAGGCCACTTGCAGACCAAGACCTTCAACTATACTAGTAGGACTTTTTGGTAAAAATACAATAATCGAGCATGTGCAAGCCCAAAAGCCAATTGTGGAAGGAGCTCCCGGCAGCGGCAGATAGCCGTCCATATAGGAATGTCTGGTCATAACATGGACCCCCGGAGGTAAGCGTCGTTTATGTCTATTCCACCCGCACCAGATACGCACCAGGCCACATCCAGCTTGATTGCCGAGCATATTAATCAGGAAAAATGCCAGAGTCTGTTTCGCAACCTGCCCACTTCCCTGCTGGTCTCATTGGTCATTGCACTTATCCTCAGCGCGGGTCATTGGGGG
>CBINKF010000120.1:0-7806 GCA_966251115.1 uncultured Cellvibrio sp. | reverse complement strand
GGTAGAAGAGGACGTATCCGACCCCACCGCCGACGATCTACACATACTTAAAGTCCTCGCCAGCCAGAGCGCGCCCAAAAGCCCGGTAGAGCAGGCCTGGATCAAGTATTTAAGCCTGGTAAAAGCCAAAGCTACCGACACCAAGCCGGCCAAAAAAACCAAGGCCAAAGCCGAACCCAAAACCGAAACCAAGGCTGAACCCACGAAGGCAGAAACGGCGGACAACACCCCAAAAGCCACTACCAAAAAAGCCACTAAAAAGACCGGTGAAAAAGCTTAGTAAGGTCGTTCAACAGCAGACCCACGCGCTTAGATTGCAGAAATTCAACACTAGTAAAAAGGAGGCAAATGCCTCCTTTTTACATTCCCCAATTTAACTTTACTTCAGCTTAGGGCAGACGAACTTCCAATTGATAGCTTCGCCCCGCCACCAAACCGCGCACGAGATTGTCCGCCTGCAGCAAGCCGTCCAGATAGATCTCAAGCCGCTTGACACCTGTGCGCCTGTAGCTCACCTCCAACTGTGCCCCGCGGAATTCACGCCTGACGTTAACCGCGGGCCAGGAGGCCGGCAATTGCGGTTGCACCCGCAGGCCCCCGGCATCCCCTTTCAAACCAAATATCTCTTCAATTAAGCAGCGATACACCCAGGACACAGTACCAGTGTTAAACAACTGTGAAGAGCGCCCTGCAGTGCGCGGAAACTGGTGCCAGGCACCGCGGTAGTAATTGGGGATAAACACCGGCAGCTGTCCGCGCTGAAGATAATCCGCCTCGCTGGGGCCGGGAATCATTTCGCGCAGATGGCGATAAGCCAACTCACCCTGTCCCGATTGCAAGAGTGCAAAAATATAAAATACCGCCGCGTGGTTGTAGACGGAACCGTTTTCCGCCGAACCCGGGTGCTTTTGCGTCACCCGACCGACATCATCGCGCATGGCGGTATAAGCCGGCGCGAGCATAGCCACACCATAGGGAGTTGCCAGTTGCGCCTCTACCGCAGCAATCATTTTGCTCTGCTGCTGTTTATCGGCAGTGCCAGCCAAGAGCCCCCAGGATTGCGGATTGAGAAAGATGCGGCCCTCATTGTCCTTGCTCACCCCAAACACCACATCATCATCGGTAATACCGCGGCCAAACCAATCGCCATCCCAAAGGTGCTGATTAACCGCGCGATTAATCTCCTCCACCCCGACGCGCAGCTCGGCAGCAATTTGCGTGTCACCGCGCTTGTCGCACACACCAGCCCAGAGTTTTAACGCATAGGCGCTAGCCACCGACAACCACCCGGAAACCCCCTTGCCTTTGTAGCCCACCATATTCATGGGATCGCACCAGTCGCCCTGGGCGATAAAACTCAACCCACGCGCATCGCGCGCCTGCAGCAACCAGCGCATGGCCTGAGTGATGCGCGCGAACACTGTCGCTTGCTCACCGGACTCGGCGTGCGCGACCGGCTCATCCAGAAGCGCATAATCATTGGTTTCATCCAGATAGGCCTGGAGGCACACCGGCAGCCACACGCAGTGATCTGTGTGCGGAATCTGGTTGATATATTTCAACTCGGCGCCCGCAATCAGCAAAATACCGTCGGGCATAGCGCCGCTCGCCTCCTGCTGACTGAGCGCGTGGATAAATGCCGAGCGGGTTACCTGGGGCTTGATATAACTCATGCCCATATTGTCCTGCAAAAAGTTGCGCGTCTGCGGGTCGGTGGTAAGGCGATTGACATCGCCGTGGTAAAACACCTGGCGCGGCAGCCAGTGGTTTACAAAATTATCCAACTCGGCGTCGGGCGTTTGAATCTGCAAGCAGCCCTGACCCTGGCTGACATAAGCGGCATATGCCTGTTGGGTTTGCGCAAAAGCGTCCGCACTTAAATAGCGCGCTTTGAGTTGGGCGATTTCGGTTTGATCAAACGCTGGTCCAAAAATAAAACGGTTTTCAAATACGCCTTGCGGTGCCAGCGCCAAGCAAAACTGCAGCGCCGCCACCGGTGTTTCGTAGCGCGCATCGCCCTTGCCCAACAAATCAGTTTGCAGCGCGCTGGGGTTGTGTAAACCGCCCTCACCTTCAAAAGCTTCCTGCCTGGCCTCCCAGGCAACTGGTTCAATTTCACTGAGCAAAAATGTCTGGTCTTTAAAGTTTTTGTTTTTGAAATAATCGGCCACCTTTTGATAGGGCGTAACACAGCTGGCCACTATGCCCTGCAAATTACTGTGGTACTGCGCCGACTGATTCATCCAGGACATATAGCCGATACTAAAGTAGCTGTAGAGGCTGAGCTTGCGCGGGCGCGCAGAAATATTGCGCAGTTTGACTTGCCACAGTTCCACCACCTCATCCACCGGCAGCGACAGCTGCAGCTCTATATGTACGCCATCGCAGGCCAGCTCCCAGCGCAGATCGCTTTTGCCCACCGAGAAGCAGTAGTGATCGTAAGCGGCGCGCACCGGCTCGTAGGGTGCGGAAAATATTTTGCCCGACTCTTCATCCTTTACATAAAAAAATCGCCCCGGGTGATGCGCGTAATAGGGCTGCTCCGGCTGCATAAAGGTTTTGGCTTCCAGATTGGGCGCATAGGCGTACTTAGCCGGCTCCGGTTGCATGTGCTGGGCCACCGCGTAACCGCGGCAGGTGGCCTGGATCATCATCTTGCGGTTCCACAAAAAACCCGCCGCACGCGGCATGGCAGTGGGGCTGTAAAGTGCGAAGCGCTCGCCATTATCCGTGGGTTGCAACATAGGACACATTCCTATTAATTCAGAAACATAAAAGAAAAGGTGCAAATTAAAAAAAGGCCCCAAAAGGGGCCAAAGAGCAACAGAAGACAACTACTTGCGGATTGCCTCACTGTTAAAGCGTCAATCGGTTTGAGCCTGGGCCCGCGCTAACAAATCCGCCTGGATTTGCGCCAGCTTGGTATTGGTCAGCGGATAAAAACTGATGATCACCACCGCCGCCAGGGCGATAGCACCCGGCACCAGAGTTTGCAGCGCCGCTATACCGGTTTGCGAGGCGTCGCCCTGGGCACTGTTGGCGACATAGCCTATGGCTGCGAGAATCCACAGCATCAGCGCCGAGCCCAGCGCGCCACCCAGTTTTTGCGCAAAAGTCGCGGCGGCAAAAGTCATGGCGGTGGCGCGACGTCCGGTTTTCCACTCGGTGTAATCGGCGCTGTCGGCATACATGGACCAGGCCAGGGGCGATTTAGGGCCGAGCGCCAGGCTGATTAAAATATTAAAAATAAAAATAAGCTGGATTTGCTCTTTGGGCACA
This sequence comes from uncultured Cellvibrio sp., assembly GCA_966251115.1. Lineage (GTDB taxonomy): Bacteria > Pseudomonadota > Gammaproteobacteria > Pseudomonadales > Cellvibrionaceae > Cellvibrio. Next base: position 4,527 of record CBINKF010000120.1, on the reverse strand, counting down.
AAGTAGAGCGCAATTGACAAGCCCCCCACCAGTGTCATCAGCGACATCAGCAATTTGGTTTTATCAAAAAATTTGGTGAGCAGCGGCGTGATGGCAGCACCCACCGCCAGCGCCAAACCCTGGTACAGCAGGTAATTGGGAATCAGCTCTTCGCGCCCGACAAAATATTTTAAATAGTAGTAAGCCGAACCGCCGCGCAGGGTGATGGTCATCATAATCACCAGCGCCAGTGAAATTAAAATCAGCCAGGGGCGATTGTTGAACAGGTCGCGCAGATCACCCAGCGGCGAGCTTTGCTGATTGAGCGGTGGCGCTATGCGTTCGCGCGTATTAAAAAAGGTAATCGCAACACTAATCGCCGCGACCACACCGTAACACGCCATGGTCAATTGCCAGCCGCGCGCGGCATCGCCCTGGCCGAGGAGTTCCACCAGCGGCAGGGTAAATTTATTAACCAGACTGGTGCCGACAAAAGCCGCGATAAAACGAAAACTGATTAAGGTATTGCGCTCCTGCGGCTCGGCGGTCATCACCCCCGAGAGCGACGAATAGGGCGTGGATAAAATGGTGTAACAAAGCATCATCAGCGAGTAGGTGGCATAGGCGTAGAGCAACTTACCGCTAGCGGTTAACTCGGGCGAGCTAAAGGTCAGCACCGCCGCACCCGCCATGGGCACACCGGCAAAAAGCAGATAGGGACGAAATTTACCGAAGCGACTGCGGGTGCGATCGGCGATGGCGCCCATCAGCGGATCGGTAATGGCATCGATCACTTTGGTGAGCAAAAACATGGTGCCCGCCGCTGCCGCCGGCAAGCCAAATACATCGGTATAAAACACCGCAAGAAACGAGGCGATACTCGCCCAGTACAAATTAAAACCCAGATCACCCAAGGCGTAGCAGGATTTCTCGCGCAGCGAGAGTTTGGCGAGACGCTGCGCGGCAACTCCGCCGCCGTCTGTTGTATTCATACTATTACCCCTGGAGTTAGGCATTACTGGATTGCCGCACTTTGATTTCGTAGCCTATATCCACGATTTTTTGCACCGGTGCTCTGCCTTCGAGCGATTCGACAATCATCTCCGCCGCCCTCACACCCATGTCATAGCGGCGCACCGACACACTGCTGAGCGAGGGGTTAACAAAGGCCGCCGCTTCTATGTCGTTAAAGCCAGCTATCGCCAGCTGCTCCGGCACCCGGACATTCATCCGCTGGGCTTCAAACAGCGCCCCCAGCGCCAGGTCATCATTGAGGCAAAAGACCGCATCCAGGACCCCGTTGGTACTGGCCATAAGGCTGCGAAACAGCTCGCCACCTGCCGCGATGGACGAAGGTGAAGGGGTGGTGATGACAAAACTTTTCCAGTATTTACCCTGCTGCTCCAGCGCCGCCTTGTAACCCGCCAGGCGCTGCTGCGCGCGCGGGTCCATACGCGCGCCGATAAAACCTATGCGACTGCGACCTGAGTTGAGCAAATGCGCGGTCATATCGTAGGCCGCCTGCCAGTGAGACAGACCCACATTCATATCCATGGGTTCATCCACCAGCTCCATTAACTGCACTATGGGAATACGCGCCTTGTGCAGCAGGTTTTGACAGGCTTTGGTCTGGTCGCCACCGGTAATAATCATCGCCTCGGGCGACTGACTGAGCAGAGTGCGCACCATGCGCTCCTCTTCCAAGGGCGAATAATGGGTATCCACCATCAGCACCTTAAAACCGGCGGTGCCGAGCACGTCGTAAATGCCGCGCAGCACATCGGTAAACACAATATTACTGAGCGAGGGTATGGCCACGCCAACCACACGCGAGCGCGCCGATGCCAGGGAGCTAGCATGCTGGTTGGGAATGTATCCGAGCATATCCACGGCCTTTTGCACTTTTTCGCGTAAGGCGTCAGATACCTTGTCAGGCTGATTGATTGCACGAGACACAGTGATTGCGCTAACACCGGCCACAGACGCTACGTCAACAAGGGTAATTTTATTATCTGATCCCTTTATTTTCGCGGGTTTCATCGAGTGATCCGATTGCTGATAGCTATTATTTTTCTAACTTATCACGCACAAAATGATTGCGCAATCATTTAGCATGACTATTTTTGACATAAGTAATATAATTTTGAAATCCAGCGATTATTGGGGACAATACGGGCAATGAATTCCCTTGGTGAACGAGTTATGGCGCAGGCAAGTGAACTGCCCTCAGATGCAGCAAAAGCCAAATTAATCATAGTGATGGGAGTTTCCGGCTGCGGCAAATCCTCCCTCGCCCAGCAATTGGCCAAACGCTACGGCTTTAGCTATTTGGAAGGGGACGATTTTCATACAGCGGAAGCCAAGGCGCGCATGGCCAATGGCCTGCCCCTGGACGACGAGATGCGCCGGCCCTGGGTGGCAAGCATTTGCGCGCGCCTGCAGCAGGCACTGGCGCAAGGCGAAAACTGTATTCTCGCCTTCTCCGGTTTGCGCGCGGCACACCGCCAGGCGGTGCGCCAGGTGGGGCTGGACACTCAGGTACTATTCCTGCGCGGCAGCCAGGCACTGATTCAGGAGCGGGTAAATCGCCGCACCGACCACTTTATGGACCCCAGCCTGGTCAACAGCCAGTTCGAGGCATTGGAAGATCCCTGCGCTGAAACCAATGTTCACCCCCTGGATGTCTCCAGCGACCTGGATGCAGTTTTCACCCAGGCCCAGGCTGTGATAGAGCGCGCATTTCCCGACATCAGCGCCTGACCCGGGCGCCAGATTCATCTGGAATTCATCTGCTCCCGCTATTGTCGAACCTGTAAGTCTCAGTTAAATTCGGCCACCGGCTACACTTGGCGCTGCAGCGCCCTCCAGCAGGGGCCGAACAACCCTCAAGGACAACCACGGGAGACACCTATGAAACTGTCACGAATTACCCTGATTAGCAGTCTGCTGGGCGTGAGCCTGACCCTGGGCGCCTGCGCTGGCAAAACCAACTTTCGCGAAGCCTGCGCCAGTGAAGTGGACGCCGCCTGGAGTGAGCTCTCTATCGCCAAGGCCGAAGGTTTTAGCGGCACGGTGAGCTACAGCAAAGCGCTGAGTCTGATTACCGCCGCCAAAACCATGCAAACGGTGGAAAACTTTGACAACTGCTACAACCAGGCCAAAGACGCGCGTTTTTATATTCGCGAGTCGCGCAAAGGCCAGTAAAACCCAGGCGAATCTCAGCCACAAAAAAGCCGCCTTACCCAAAAAAGTCGCCTTACACAAAAAGCCGCTTTGCACAAAAAAGCCGCCTTAAACGGGCGGCTTTTTTTATTTTTCACGCACAGCAAGCAGCATTAGCTACCTATCACCCCACCGTCCTTTTGGGTGACAACCAAGGTGGTGGAACGCGGGCGGGTTTTGCCGTCGCTGGCGGGGTAGCTGAGTTTGGGGTGCTGGATATTGCACCAGAGGGTTTTGCCGTCGGGCGTGCCGGTCAAGCCGGTCAGCTCGCAGCCGCGCGGGCCCACCAAAAAGCGTTTTACCTGGCGCGACAGCGGGTCGGCGCAGAGCAGTTGGTTGGTGCCGATTTCAGCATAGGCGCTGTCGCCATCGTCGAAGTCAGTCTCTATCCACAGCCGCCCCTCGCCATCAAACCAGAGCCCATCGGGACAGCTGAACAAATCGCCGCGAATATCGCCGCGCTCGTTTAGCGGCGTCCCGGGTAGATCGCGCTTGCCCGCCAGCAGGAATATCTCCCAGTCAAATTCGGTAGCGCGAGGGCTATCGCCCGCTTCGCGCCAGCGCAGTATCTGACCGTGGTGATTTTCCGCCCGGGTGTTGGCGACATTGACCGGTTGGTCCCCGGCGACACCGCGCTGCACATTGTTGGTCAGGCTGACATAGGCCTCGCGCGTGTGCGGGTCCACCGCCACCCACTCGGGCCTGTCCATAGGCGTGGCGCCCATAATATCGGCCGCCTGGCGCGCTTTAATCACCACATCCGCCTGGGTGAAAAAGCCATTGCGCGGAGTCAGCCCGCCCTGCCCCTGCACCAGCGGTAACCACTGGCCTTTGCCACTCTGGTGGTAGCTGGCAACATAGAGCGTCCCCTCCTCCAGCAGCTGGCGATTGACCTGGGGATTGGCGGGATCATACTTGCCCCTGGGTACAAATTTGTACACATACTCGCCCTTGGTATCGTCACCGGAATAGATCGCCAGGCTGCCATCGGGCGCCAGGGCGACAGTGGCACACTCGCGCGAAAAGCGGCCCAAAGCCGTGCGTTTTTTCGGCGCGCTACTCGGGTCGAAAGGATCAAACTCTACCACCCAGCCAAAGCGGCTGGGCTCATTCACATAGCCCTGGTGGGGCGCATCGGCTTGAGGGGTGCAGTCAAAGCGCGGGTCGACCGATTCCCAGTAATTGTTTTCCGAGTGAGCCCCGCAGCCGACACCATTGCGCCAGTGGCTGGGGCGGCTCTGCCAATCGGCACGGTTGCGATTGACGAAATAGGTGTGCCAGTTTTCCTCGCATATCAAATAGGTGCCCCAAGGTGTTTTGCCCATG
>CBINKF010000119.1:0-7819 GCA_966251115.1 uncultured Cellvibrio sp. | reverse complement strand
CAGCTGGCTGTCGAGGTCCACCTGGAAGGGCACAAAGATAAAGTCCCCTTGAATAGCAGCGGTGTCGCTGCTTTGTTTGGATTTGAGTGGCTCGCGGATATCCAGTGTTTTAATTTCGTAAGCGCTGTGGCTTTCAGGGTGCTTGTCTTTATAAAACGCTGGGTTGCGCGGGAGTGAGCAGGCGCTGTTTACACCCTCGGAGTCAATTAATGTGGTGTTAGGGAGGTAACCATTTTCAAAAAATAATACGGGCAGGCCCAAGTGCCGGGCGGCAACCACGGCGGCCTTTTCGCGCAGCCTGTGGCCATTCCACACACAAACGCATTTGGGGTTTAGTCGGCGATAGCGATCAGCGGCGAAATGAAAATACGCGCGAAACTGCAGGCGATAGAGCACTTTGTGTATCGCAAGCGCGATATTGGGCCAGCGGGATTTGCGTTTGAGCTTACCCTCGCGCCTGAGTATTTGGTAATTGATGTGCTCGTCCAGTTCAGATCGCGTGAAAGGTGTGGGACGCAACAGGTTGAGCGGCAAGACTTTTAACCTAACAAGGGTTGATGCCAAGTCCAAATGACGATTTAGCGCCTGGTAGTAGTCGCACATATTGCCCCAGGGGTTAATAAAAACAACATCTGGATGCCGAGTGACTGGGTTGGGAGAAGTGTGCTCTGTGCTCATCGTCAACTGCAATAACCCTGCGAATTGAAAGTTCGACCCTCAAGCTTAAGCGGGAATTGTTGCAAATGAGTTTGCGCTGAGGCACGCGAGTGAAAAAACCCAGCCCGGCGCCAAACCGGGCTGGGTTTTCAAGAGGAAATGTGGTTGGGCAGATTTATTCGGCGTTTGCCTCTGGGGTCGCGGCGGCAGGTGTAGCTGCGGCGGAGTTCGCAGTGCAATCCATACCCCAGGCGCGCTGTTTGTCTGCAAATTCAGCGGCGCGAGCTTCGCAGGCGCCTTTGGTGTTGTCATAGTGCCACAGGTTTTTGGTGGCGCCATCCTTGGTGTAAGCCACGTCGCAGGGGAGGTCAGCATCTGGGGTCGCGTACACCACTTCAATAACACGCTCTTCCACGCCGGATTTGGTGCAAACATATTTGATGTTCTCGTTGGCAAGCGCGTTAACGCTAACGGCAACTAGAGCTAATGCAAAAATGGACTTGCGCATGGTGTTACTCCTTTAGGTTTAGGAAAATATTCAGGGCCAGCGGGCCAGGCGCCTTAGCGGCCGATTTTTTTCTCGCCGGAATCTACGCTTTGGTAAATCAGGGTGTTGATGGTCATAGGGCCAACTCCGCCGGGTACCGGGGTGTAGGCTGCAACTCGGTCTACCAACGGCCCCAATTCAATATCGCCAACACCACCGGGATGATAGCCGGCGTCTACAACAACTGCGCCGTCTTTAATCCACTCGGCCTTGATGAACTCCGGTTTGCCAACAGCACCGACGATAATGTCGGCTTGCTTAATCAGCGCAGGGAGGTTTTGCGTGCGCGAGTGACAGATGGTCACGGTCGCATTGGCATTGAGTAGCATCATCGCCATGGGTTTGCCGAGAATTGGGCTGCGACCTACTACAACCGCATGTTTACCGGTAATTTCGATATTGTAGGCTTCCAGCAGGCGCATAATACCCTTGGGGGTTGCGCAGCCATAAGCTTCTTCACCCATGGCCATGCGGCCAAAACCGAGGCAGGTTACGCCGTCGACATCCTTCTCGGCGCTAATTGCGTCAAAGCACAGGCGTTCATCAATTTGATGGGGAACTGGATGCTGCAGCAAAATGCCGTGAACATTGGGGTTATTGTTTAGTTCGTGAATTTTCGCCAGCAACTGTTCGGTGGTGGTGCTGGAGGGAAGCTCGACCTTGATGGATTCCATGCCGATGCGCGTGCAGGCATTGCCTTTCATTTTTACATAGGTTGCTGAAGCCGGGTCTTCACCCACCAGGATGGTTGCCAGTATCGGGGTTTGGCCATTGGCGCCTTCTTTAAGTTTGGCAACGCGGGCGGAGAGTTCCTGTTCTGTTTTTGCGGCAAGGGCTTTGCCGTCCAATACCATTGCAGACATAGACTTGAATTACCTGTGATGAGTTTTAATTGCCGGACATTTTCCCACAGCTGCGCGGCTACGCCAAGAAAACAAGGTTCCGGTCAGGAAAACAATACTGAGGCCAAGAAAACGGTTCCGGAGCCAGTGCAGAGCTTAGGTGAAAACACCAAGAATAGAAGACAAATGCGATAACAGAAATCTGTTGCTTGTGTGGCGCAAATAACGGGAAAAAATTGGGGTGGCTGATGGGGATCGAACCCACGACCACTGGAATCACAATCCAGGGCTCTACCAACTGAGCTACAGCCACCATTGGTTTAGTGCGAAGCACTAAAAAGGGAGGAGTCTTGCGAAGAACTAATTACCAAAATTTGGCGCGCCCGGCAGGACTCGAACCTGCGACCACCCGCTTAGAAGGCGGGTGCTCTATCCAGCTGAGCTACGGGCGCATGCTGGAAACAAACCTTCGCAGGCTCGTTAAAAGTGGTCGGAGTGGAGGGATTCGAACCCCCGACATTCTGCTCCCAAAGCAGACGCGCTACCGGACTGCGCTACACTCCGAATTAAAACGACGTGCGTTTCAAGTGGTGCGCATAATACTGATGCGACCCAGCCTCGTCAACGAAAAAAATACAACAAAATAAAATAATTAGCGCGCTTAGTCGCTTTGTGATCAGCTTGCATAGAGGGTAATCAATTCAATGACTTGGCACTTGTTTGTCACTCGGCAGCTGGTCAGAATACGCGCTTAACCTCGGGAGACAGCCATGCACGATAAAAACTTAGCCGCATCCATGAAGTTGGGAATGCGTCGATTGGCCTCAGGCGTGTGCGTGCTTTCAGCGCGCTTGGATCAAGATGATGATTTCGCCATGACCGTTTCTTCTGTGACTTCGGTTTCGGACTCGCCCGCCTCGCTGTTGGTCTGTATCAACCAGCAAGTTTCCAAGCAGGCCCATTTATCCACCCCCGGTTGTCGCTTCGCCATCAATGTTTTGGGGCCGCAGCACCAGGAGGTTTCAAACCTCTGTGCCGGTCGCTCTCCCGATCAGCACCGCTTGTCTGTAGGTGACTGGAGGATTGAAGAGGCTATGCCGGTGCTGGAGGATGCCCAAGCGGTTTTTTATTGTGAAGCTGACAAGGTTGTCACCTATGGGACCCACCATATTGTTATTGCCAAAATCTTCCGGGTCGATGTAAGCAGTGAGCCTGTTGCGCCGCTCATTTATATGGACGCCAGTTATGGCAGCTTTTTACGGGATTAGCGCCTTTGGCTGCCTGTCCAAGGTTTTAAGGAGGACAAAACACCCTTTTTCAGGTGTCAATTTTTTGAGCTGCGCTAGCCTTTAGCAGTGTGACAAAAGTATGTCAGTTTTGATTCAAAATGAAGCGCTGATGAAGTTCTGCAAGTACTTGCAATATGAAACTAATGTGTCTACTGGTGCTTTCGGGTTAACAGCCACTAACCTTTTATGCACATCTGCGGGGCTTAAAGAATCAGGTTGATTGGCAAATAGGCGAATCGTTCAAATTTGCTCTTTTTTGTCGATGAAAATACTGTAACTAATTGATAAACATAGAAAAAATATTATAGATCAAAAAATAATCAATTTGCTGAAGGGGTAGGATTTATAAGGCTTGGGGGCTGTTTCCCAAAATCTATCCACCAAGTTATCCACAGAAAATGTGGACAAAAAATCCATGAAGAATTTTGTGCAAAATAGTTACAGATTGGTTGTTTCGTGTTTACAAAACCGGTAACACCCTGTGTGTTTTAACTGTCTTTGAGTGAATTTTGGACAAGGCTATGAATAAAATTTTAAAGGTTGCGGTATTGGGCGGCGGTAGTTTTGGAACTGCCATCGCCAACATTATCGCCTGTAACAAGCACCAGGTGTTTTTGTGGATGCGCTCACCTGATCAGGCGGCTCAATGTCGTTTAAATCATGAGAATTCACGCTACTTACCCGGTTATAAGCTGGACGCCAGCCTCAGCATAACCTCCGATATGGCCGAGGCGGTAAATGAAAGCGACTTGGTGTTCGTCAGTATTCCGTCTCACTCGTTTCGCGCGATATGCGCGCAAATAAAGCCCTTCCTGAGCGATCGGGCGGTGGTCATCAGCACAGCTAAGGGTATTGAGCCCGAGGGCTTTACCCTGATGAGCCAGATTCTTGAGCAGGAGCTGCCCAATCATAAAATTGGTGTACTTAGCGGCCCCAATTTCGCTAAGGAAATTGTTCAGCAACAGCAGACTGGCACCGTAATAGCCAGCGAAGACGACTCGGTTATAGCGCTGGTGCAGCAGACGCTCAGCTCGGAGACCTTTCGCGTTTACGCCAACCACGATCGCTACGGTGTGGAGTTGGGCGGGGCGCTTAAAAATATTTACGCCATAGTCTGTGGCATGGCGGCGGCGCTTGGCGCCGGTCACAATACCCAGGCGATGTTGCTAACGCGCAGCTTGGCGGAGATGGGACGTTTTGCCCAGTTTATGGGGGCTAACCCCATGACCTTTCTCGGGTTGGCTGGAGTGGGTGATTTGATTCTTACCTGCACCTCGGATTTAAGCCGCAATTACCGCGTGGGCTTTGCGTTGGGCCAGGGTAAAAAACTGGACGAAATAGTGGCAGGCCTCGGGCAAGTGGCGGAAGGGGTCAATACCCTGCGTCAGGTCAAGCAAAAGGCCGATGAGATGGGTGTTTATATGCCGTTGGTGACCGGGCTCTATGCCGTGCTCTTCCAAAACAAGGCCATAGGTGAGGTCGCTCGCGGTTTGATGATGGGCGAGCAAAGTCACGATGTAGAGTTTATTAAAGCGCGCACAGAGTGTTAACAAATTTACTACCTGAGGACATCTTTATGGATAACGAACAACTCAAATCCAATCTAACTTCCAGCAAGCATTGGCTGCGTTTAATTTTTATGCTGGTATTTGCCGCCGTTTTGCAACTTGCCAGCCTGGTTATGTGGGTGCTGGTAAGTGCACAATTCCTGTTTTCGCTGATTACGGGTAGTGACAACGCACATTTACGTCGTTTTGGATATTCGCTGTCGACCTATATTTACGACGTGTTCAAATTCTTAACATACAACAGTGAGGAAAAGCCTTTCCCCTTTGCTGATTGGCCGGAGGCTCCACAGCAGTCTGATGCAACAACACCGGTCGACACTAAGCCCAAGGCCGAGTAATCGCGGGAAGAAAACTATGCGTATCTATCTACTGCGTCACGGTCAGGCAGAGCCTCAGCGGACGCGCGATGAGGCGCGCAGGCTTACCGATAAAGGGCGCATGGATACGCGCCGGGTGCTTGAGCGCTGCGCCGCGCAAATGGCTGACGTGAAGGCAATTTGGGCCAGCTCACTGGTGCGAGCGCAGCAAACGGCAGCTATTGCGGCGGAGTTTTTCCCAGGTTTGTCTGTTGCAACCACCGACCTGCTGATACCAGAAGCTAACCCCAAAGCCCTGTATCCATGGCTACAGCAGATGTCTGCAACGACAGAGTCGCTATTGTTGGTGAGCCATCAACCGCTGGTGGGGCGAGTGGTTAATCAGCTCTGTGGCCACGCCGAGGGCTATTATCCTATGGGCACCAGTTCGCTGGCGGCCCTGGACCTTGAGCTGGTTGCACCGGCAATGGCTCAATTGCTTTGGCTGCAGCATTCGCATTAAATTTATTGGGTAAAAACCTATGTCAAATGCCCCCAAAAAGGAGCTGCGCTTTTCAGTCAATGGGATGGAGCTGGCGGCGCAATCCTGGGGCAATGGCCAGGGGCTGCCGGTATTGGCGCTGCACGGTTGGCTCGACAATAGTGCCAGTTTCGATTTTTTGGCCCCACATCTGCAGGGGCTAAATCTTGTCGCTCTGGATATGGCTGGTCACGGTCGCAGCGGTCACCGGCCCGGGCAGGGCGCCTACAGTTTTTGGGATGATATCCAGGATATTTTTTCGGCTGCGGATGAATTGGGCTGGGACAAGTTTTTTCTGCTCGGGCATTCTCGCGGTGCCATTATCAGCGCTCTCGCTGCCGCCAGCTTTCCCGAGCGCATTCTCGGCTTGGCCTTGATCGAAGGTTTAATGCCAGAGCCAGCGCGCGCCCAGGATGCGCCCCAGCAATTGGCAAATGCCTTAAAAGGGTTGAAAGCTCAACTCGCCAAAAGCCGAACCCTATACCCCAACCTTGAGCTTGCCATCAGTGCCCGTGAGCGCGGGATGTTCCCCCTGAGTCGTCCGGCGGCAGAGGCCATTACCATGCGCGGTGTCAAACAGGAGGCGGGGGGTTATTGCTGGGCGTCAGATCCACGCCTGTTGGCGCCGTCGCCGGTCAAGTTGTCGCGCGAACAAATCGATGTTTTTATTCAAGGCGTCGTATCTCCCAATTTGCTGCTATTGGCGGATAAGGGTCTCCCCCAAATTTACCCAAATTATTTGCATGAGCTTAAGCGGTTTACGCAAATTAATTATCAACTGCTTGAGGGAGGGCACCATTTACATATGGAGCAGCAGGTGCCTTTGGTCGCAGCTAAAATTCAGCAGTTTTTTGACGGTTTGCGCTAGCTGGTTATGCATCACTCCCGGGTAGTGCGGCTGCTAGTGATGCTTATGGCTTGGGCCGCTGGGTGGCTGCTTTCAAACACCTTATTGGCCGGGAGTTTCTCCTGGCCGCTGGAGATTGGCGGTCGAACCATAGCGACGCAAGAGCGGCCTGTTGTGCAATATCCCCTGGCGCTGGGTGCTTTTGTCAAAACAGAATCTGGTTGGCAGCTGGAGCGTCAGTTAAAGCTTAACGGGACCCTGATGCAACAGATTTACGAGCTGCCTGCCTACAGTGCGAATAAAACCTGGCATTCGATTATGCTGCAGCTTCAGCAGCAGGGCGCGCGGCTATTGTTTTCTTGCGCGGGCAAAACCTGTGGGAGCAGCGCCGCCTGGGCGCGACAGCTGTTTGGAGCTGGCGCGCAAGCGGAAAGGGACAGCAGCCAGCGCTATTCGGTTTTCGCGCTGGCTTTGTCGCCAGCCGCGCCGGGGCTGACCAAAGCTGAAGCTGCAGAAGGTGTGTCGAGCGCAACCGATTATGTCGCTGTCTATCTCAGTCGAAACACAAACGATCAATCCAGGCCCTACAGGCTAAATCTTCAACGCATTTCCGCCATAGCAACCACGCCTTAAGTCATCATTCAGCCGTCATTCGGCCGTCATCCGTCCCAGTCAGATTTGTTTGAGTTCTATCTGTATGCAAATGAGAGTTATATCTCAGGACTGTAAAGAGAATTACATAATTTTCGGGTATACCTCTTTTGTTTACCAACCCGATTGAATTCTCCGTGTGAGGTCCCCCATGGGTTCAGGCTATCCGAAGGCATTGCGAGTGCTGATTATTGCCCTTGTTTCTTGCTGTTCAACACTGTCTTTTATGGCTTTTTCTGCTGAGCCTCGCTCCAGCGAGCTGGATTTAAACGGCGTGGCGCTCTTTGAGGAATTGGGTGAGGCGCAGTTTCTCGGCGCTTTTTATTCCGATCATCCCGGCGCCCCGGCTATTACACAATTGGTGACCAGTCGCGATATGCGTCTGGAGCTGAAGGTGGTTAATGCCAATGGTTTGAATAAGCGACGCCTGGATCAAATGTGGCTGGAGGGCCTGGCGATTAATAATTCACAGGAGTTGCTGGACAGCGAATCCGCCGCTGTGAGGCAGTTTGTGGATATGGTGAAAGGCAATTTGGAGTTCGGCGATCACCTGGTGGTGGAGTCTGTTGGTGGGCGCGATG
>CBINKF010000118.1:0-7823 GCA_966251115.1 uncultured Cellvibrio sp. | reverse complement strand
GGGTTTGGCAATAATGGCATCAACAAGGAGGTCGTCAAGGAAGGTAGGTTGACCAAGCAAGGTCAAGGGATGCGACTAATTTGGAGCTCGGGTTCCAGTTACAAGGATTTTCACCTGCGGGTAGTTTGTTCAGGCGATTGGCTGAATGCTACAAGCGGCGAACCCCAGTATTTTGTCAGGATGACAAATCTAAACTTGAAGGATAATGCCCCCGAAAGGCGATACCAAATTTGGTGTCGCCTTTTTGTTATTTGCGGCAAACAGCACGCCTGAGCTATTTTGTTTTTATTTCTTTTCCCTGTGCATTTTTATCCATAAACCCCCGAATGCGCTGCAGCAAGTAGTTATTATTTCCTTCAACAGCCTGGGGTAAGGGTTCAATAAGCAGTTGTTGATATGCGCTGAGTTTATTGCGCATTGCGCAGGCCTTGTGCAGTTCGCGCTCGGTTTGCTGCTCTTCGCTCTCAGGTGCAAAAAACAAATCCAATACCGGTAATTGCGCTTGATTGAAGCTGGTTTCCAGCTCGGTCTTGCTGAGCGGCTCCTGAGGCTGCAGGTTAATCACCACAAGTGCCTGGAGCGGGCCATCTACGGTGCTCGGGTCCAAATTATTAGTCTTAATCTTGGGCGACAGCAGCTGCATGCTCCAGTAGAGCGAGCTGTTGTCGGTAAGGACTACCAGATTGTACTGCCCCTTTTCATTCAGGAATGACAGTGCGGCTAACAAATAAGCTTTGATTAATTCCTCGCGCGACAGGCTTGGGCTGGATGCCTGGCTACTGGCCTCTGATGAGCTGGTTTGGCTGGATTCTGGGCTGGGTTCTGGGCTGGGTTCTGGACTGGAAGGTTGGCTGGATATTTCACTGGACGTCTGGTCAGTCGCGTCATTGCTGGAGCTGCTGACAGAGTTTGGGCGGGCGGGCACGGTTGGGGGAGTTTTTTGCGGCAGGCTGACTGCCAGGGTTTCCCAGCCGTATTTGGGTAGCTGCTGGCGCAGGGTTTCCAGCTCCGGGGGCCAGGTTTGTGGGTCTTCGGCGGCGTGCAGTAACAATAGCGCGCCCTTGGTAGTTTGGGTTTCAGTGGGGCGGTAAAAAGTCAGTATTTTACCTTGACTGGTGTCCAGCCACTGGCTTTGATCACCCATGGCCGCCGCGAGCAGCGCTTGTTGTTGCTCTGCCGTCGTCGGAGTTGCCGGTGCGCTGCTCTGGCTTATTTCCGAGCTGCTGGCGACAGCTTCATCCGCTGATGATGACACTGTCGCACTGGAACTTTCCTCCTGTGCCCTGGATGGCGCTGTAACCAGGCAGCTCCAGGCGATCAAGAGTGCTAATAGCAAGAGCTGGATTTGATCCGCGGATTTGCTGTTCAAAGTTATACCTATGTTGCGACGCTGCTAAAAATCTCACGGGGAAAAATGGCTTATGCTATTTCCCCAAGCTGGATACAATAGACGCTTTGTGATGCGAATATTAGGTAATCGGGCATTTTATGCATAACTTTACGCGTGATTTCAAAATTGCTCCCTCGATCCTGTCGGCAGATTTTGCTCGCCTTGGCGCTGAAGCCGAAGCGGTTATTGCGGCAGGTGCCGACATGATTCACTTTGATGTTATGGACAATCACTATGTGCCCAATTTGACTTTTGGTCCCATGGTTTGCCAGGCCCTGCGCAAGTACGGCATTAGCGCACCTATAGATGTCCATTTAATGGTGGAACCTGTTGATGAATTGATCGTGAAGTTTGCTGACGCTGGTGCCAGCTATATCACCTTTCACCCCGAGGCCTCGCGCCACGTGGATCGCTCGCTGCAGCTAATCAAGGATAAAGGTTGTAAGGCCGGCCTGGTGTTAAACCCGGCCAGTTCACTGGAGCAGGTTAAATATTTGCTGGAAAAGATGGATATGCTGCTACTTATGTCGGTTAACCCGGGATTTGGCGGGCAGAAGTTTATTCCCTATGTGATGGATAAGCTCGCCGAAGCGCGCGCCCTGATAGATGCCAGTGGTAAGGCGATACGTCTGGAGGTGGATGGCGGGGTGGGCTTGGACAATATCGCTGCTGTCGCCAGGGCTGGTGCCGATACCTTTGTGGCGGGTTCGGCAATATTTAACTCTTCTGACTACAGCCAAACTATTGCCCAAATGCGCGCTAAGCTGCTCGAAGTATAAGCATTTGAGCCATTAAAATCAGGGTAGGCAGGCGTCAAATATTTAAGTAAACTTGCCCCATTACAAACAGGAACTACCTCCGTGTATCACCCGCAGCTTCACATCAACGCATTGTGTGCCGCCCCCATCGCCCGATGGCGTTGCTAGTCTTTTCTGTCCGCTAATCTTCTGGGTTAGTGGCTGTCTTCGCTCATCTGCTGTTGTGCTTTGATACCGGTAGATGATGTTCCCCTAAAAATGATAATGGCTTGCCAGCCTGGCTGAGGCTGGTCGCGAAAGGTAATAACATGACACCCGAACTCTTTTCCCAATTGGCGGCGCAGGGCTACAACCGTATTCCGGTGGTGCGCGAAGTCCTGGCGGACCTGGATACTCCGCTCTCTTCTTATTTGAAACTGGCCGCTGGCCCCTATTCCTATTTATTTGAGTCTGTGCAGGGCGGTGAAAAATGGGGGCGCTACTCCATGATTGGCCTGCCGGCGCGTACAGTGCTCAAGGCCTACGGTGATAAAATCCAGATAGAGCGCGACGGCGAGATTGTGGAAACCCATGAGTGTGCCGATGCCCTGGCCTTTGTCGAGACGTTTAAGGAGCGCTACCGCGCGCCGGAATTACCCAATTTGCCGCGTTTTACCGGCGGCTTGGTGGGGTATTTTGCCTATGATTGCGTGCGCTATGTGGAGCCTCATCTAAAGGCGAGCATGCCCGAGGATATCCTTGGTAACCCGGATATTTTGCTGAGTGTTTCTGACGAGGTGCTGGTGTTTGATAACCTCGCAGGCAAGTTGATATTGGTGATTCACGCCAACCCTGAAATTGAGCACGCCTATTCCAAAGCTGTCGCGCGCCTGGATGAATTAACGCAAAACCTGCGCAAACCTGTTCCGCCCGTTGCGCCATTAAGTTTGCAGGCCGACGGGGCTAAAGAGCTGCAATTCAAGTCCCATATGGGCGAGGCGGGCTACAAGGCGGCGGTGGAAAAAATCAAGGAATACACCCTCTCTGGCGACATTATGCAGGTGGTTCCCTCACAGCGTTTGTCGATAGATTTTGACGCAGAGCCGCTTAATCTTTATCGCGCTTTGCGCAACTTAAACCCATCACCTTACATGTACTTTCTCAACATGGGCGACCATTTTGTGGTGGGCTCCAGTCCGGAAATTCTGGCGCGTCTGGATCACGGAGAGGTTACGGTGCGCCCCATTGCAGGCACTCGCCGCCGCGGTCGCACACCGGAAGAAGACAAGGCGATGGAGGTCGAGTTGGTCAATGACCCCAAGGAAATTGCCGAGCATTTGATGTTGATTGACCTGGGGCGTAACGATGTCGGTCGCGTGAGCGAAATTGGCAGTGTGCGCGTCACCGATAAAATGGTGGTAGAGCGCTACTCCCATGTTATGCATATTACGTCCAATGTAACGGGAAAACTGCAAGAGGGATTGCATGCGATGGACGTGCTGCGCGCGGCGCTGCCAGCGGGTACTTTGTCCGGTGCACCGAAAATACGAGCCATGGAAATTATTGACGAAATAGAAACCGAAAAACGCGGTATTTACGGCGGCGCCGTGGGGTATATCTCCTGGAATGGCAACATGGATACTGCCATTGCAATTCGCACTGCTGTGATCAAAAACGGCAAACTCTATGTGCAGGCGGGTGGTGGCATAGTCACCGATTCCATTCCCGAGCTGGAGTGGAAGGAAACCATGAACAAGGCGCGCGCGGTATTTCGCGCGGTAGATATGGTCACTCGCGGAGAATAATCATGATTTTAATGATCGATAATTACGACTCATTTACCTACAACCTGGTGCAGTATTTTGGCGAGCTAAAAGCAGACGTTAACGTTGTGCGCAACGATGAAATCACCATCGATGAAATAGCGGCAATGGCGCCGGAAAAAATAGTTATTTCCCCTGGCCCCTGCACACCCAATGAAGCGGGCGTGTCGGTGGCGACCATTAAAACATTTGCCGGAAAAATTCCACTGTTGGGTGTTTGTCTTGGGCACCAAAGTATTGGACAGGCGTTTGGTGGTAAGGTCATTCGCGCACCTTTTGGGATGCATGGAAAAATCTCGCCCGTGTACCACAATGACCAGGGGGTATTTAAAGGTTTGAATAATCCCTTTAACGCCACCCGCTACCACTCTTTAGTCATTGAAAAAGAATCGCTTCCCGAGTGTCTGGAAATTACCGCCTGGACTCAAAACGAAGACGGCTCAATGGCGGAGATAATGGGTGTAAGGCACAAAACCCTGGCGGTGGAGGGGGTGCAGTTTCATCCAGAGTCGATATTGACTGAGCAAGGACACGAGTTGCTGAATAATTTTTTAACTGCTTACAAATAATAATTGGGGCAATCCTGACAACCCCATCCCACAAAGGTAATGGCAATGGATATTAAACAAGCGCTTAACAAA
The DNA here is from genome assembly GCA_966251115.1 of uncultured Cellvibrio sp. GTDB lineage: Bacteria > Pseudomonadota > Gammaproteobacteria > Pseudomonadales > Cellvibrionaceae > Cellvibrio. Next base: position 3,232 of record CBINKF010000118.1, on the reverse strand, counting down.
CTTGTTGCTCGCATAGATCTGAGTACCGAAGAAATGATTGGCGTCATGCGCGAGGTGATGACTGGCGGCGCGACTCAGGCCCAAATTGGCGGTTTTTTGGTGGCGCTGCGAATGAAGGGTGAAACCCTGGATGAAATCACTGGTGCAGCTATGGTTATGCGCGAGCTGGCTACTCCTGTATCTATCGAGACAAATTATCTGGTGGATACCTGCGGGACCGGTGGCGACGGCGCTAATTTGTTGAATATCTCCACGGCCAGCGCCTTTGTGGTGGCGGCAGCCGGTGGTCGCGTGGCCAAGCATGGCAACCGCTCGGTTTCCAGCGTAACGGGTAGTGCCGATGTGCTTGAGGCTGCAGGCATTAAATTGGATATTTCCCCGGAACAGGTAGCGCGCTGTGTTAAGGAAATTGGGGTGGGCTTTATGTTTGCACCCGCGCACCACAGTGCGATGAAGCACGCCATAGGTCCGCGCAAAGAGCTGGGCTTGCGCACTATTTTTAACATGCTCGGCCCCATGACTAACCCGGCTCAAGTTAAACGTCAGGTGATAGGTGTGTTTAATGGCGAGCTGTGCCGCCCTATGGCAGAGGTGCTGGCGCGTCTTGGCAGTGAACATGTGATGGTAGTTCATGCCAAAGATGGCTTGGATGAAATCAGCTTGGCCGCCGAGACTCAGGTGGCAGAGCTTAAGGATGGCGAGATTCGCGAATACCTTATCAAGCCGGAAGATTTTGGCATGCAGTCCAAAAGTTTAATTGGTTTGAGTGTTTCCAATGCTGAGGATTCGCTGCTGCTAATCAAAGATGCGCTGGGAAATCGTCGCGGTCAGTACGCGGAAAAAGCCGCAGATATAATTGCTCTGAACGCGGGTGCAGCAATCTATGTTAGCGGTGTCGCCAGTTCTTTAGTGGATGGTGTAGAAATGGCGCGCGACGCTATAGGCAGCAGTTTGGCCGGTGAAAAAATTCGCGAACTCGCCGCATTTACCCAGTATTTAAATTAATCAGGTTTACCCATGTCGGATACTCCCACAGTTTTACGCAAGATTATCGCCCGCAAATGGGAGGAAATAGCCGCGCGCAAAGCTGCTGTTTCTCTCGCTGATTTGAAAGTTCGCGCTGCCGATCAAGCACCGGTACGCGGGTTTGTGCGCGCCCTGGAGAATAAAATCGCTCAGGGCAAGGCCGGTGTAATCGCCGAAATCAAAAAGGCATCGCCCAGTAAAGGCGTCATTCGCGAGCACTTTGTACCTGATGAGATTGCTCGCTCCTATGAGCAAGGCGGCGCCGCGTGTCTGTCGGTGCTAACCGATGTGGATTTTTTCCAGGGGGCAGATGCCTATTTGCAGCAGGCGCGCGCCGCGGTGAGCCTGCCGGTAATTCGCAAGGATTTTCTGGTTGATGAATACCATATTTATGAGGCTCGCGCGCTGGGCGCCGACTGCGTGTTATTGATTGTGGCTGCGCTTGAACCAGCCAAATTAAAAGAGCTTAATGCGCTGGCCTTGGCGCTGGGTTTGGATGTGTTGGTGGAAGTGCACGATGAGCGCGAGTTGGCGGTGGCGCTGGAGTTACCCAATAAGCTCATCGGCATAAACAACCGCAATCTGCACACTTTTGAGGTGAGCCTCGACACTACCTATCGTTTGCTGGATCAGATTGGCCCTGAACGTTTGGTCGTGACCGAGAGCGGTATATTGGCGCCTGCCGATGTCAGTGCCATGCGCTCGCATCAGGTGCATGCGTTTTTAGTTGGCGAAGCCTTTATGCGAGCAGAGGAGCCAGGAAGGGCGCTGGCAGAGTTTTTTCAATAGAAATTATTGATACTAAACAAAAGGCCAGCTTAATGCTGGCCTTGTTCATTGGGGTTGCGACAACTGGACTCATTGCTGGCGCAGCCACTGCAGCCGCCGCACCCTACCGGTTTTTTGCGCAGGCCGGGCAGCCACTGTCGCAACAGATAAATCAGGGCGGCCAATACGCAACTTCCAACAATCACTTCTTGCCACATAAGCGCCTCCGCTAGCCAACAAGCCGGGATGCAATTTCATAGGTTGCCCAGGCGGCAAAATAGGCCAGGGCAAATAAGTAGACCGCAAAAAACAGGGTAGATTTCACCGAGTTGGTTTCGCGTTTAACCACTGCAATAGTAGATATGCACTGAGGGGCATAAACGAACCAGGCCAGATAGGCAAAAGCAACCGGAAGCGCCCAACTGGCATGGAGAGCCGCCCCCAGCATCATATCGGCGGATTCTTCACCCACCGCGTAAACTGTGGCCAGAGCGCTGACGGCTACTTCGCGCGCGCCCATGGCGGGGATGAGCGCAATACACATCTGCCAGTTAAAGCCCAGGGGTTCAAATACCGGCTGCATCCATTTTCCCAGGCTGCCGGCGTAGCTGTATTCAATCGCCGGTTGAGTAGCATCCACAGGGGCTCCTGGAAAGCTGGCGAGGAACCAGAGAATAATTGACAGCGACAGGATGATAGTTCCCACCCGGCGCAGGAAGATCATCACCCGCTCGTTGAGCCCCATGAGTACGTGGTAAGCCATGGGCCAGCGATAGCTGGGAAGTTCAAGTAGCAGCGGGAACTCCTCGCGCGCCTGGCGACGGCGCATAACCCAGGCGACCAAGGCGGCACTGGCTACACCGGCAAAATACAGCGCAAAGAGTGTCAGCCCCTGGAGATTAAAAACCCCCCAAACGGTCTGGCGGGGGATAAACGCCCCGATAATCAAGGCGTAGACAGGCAGGCGTGCCGAGCAGGTCATAAGCGGCGCGACCATAATGGTAATAAAGCGCTCGCGCGGGTCGGAAATTGTGCGGGTAGCCATAATTCCCGGAACCGCGCAGGCAAAGCTGGAGAGCAGGGGAATAAACGAGCGGCCGGATAAGCCCAAGCCGCGCATGGGTCTGTCCAATAGAAAAGCGGCGCGGGTGAGGTAGCCGCTATCTTCCAGAATCAAAATAAAGAAGAACAAAATGATAATTTGCGGCAGAAAGACGATTACGCCACCAACGCCAGCGATAATGCCATCCACCAGAAAGTTTTTAAGAATTCCCTGTGGGAGACTGGTCGTGAGCATTTGCCCCAGCCAGCCAAAGCCCGCATCAATTGCGTCAACCACAGGCGCAGCCCAGGCGAATACGGCCTGAAACACCACTAGCAGTATGCTAAACAACACTACCAGGCCTAATAGCGGGTGCATCACCAATGCGTCCAATCA
>CBINKF010000117.1:0-7891 GCA_966251115.1 uncultured Cellvibrio sp. | reverse complement strand
CGACCAGCAGCTGTGGCAACTGAGCAGCCAGGGCCGCGCGCGCCTGGTGGACTATGCCCGCAGCCGCCTGGAATACCAATGGCGGGAGGAGTCCAGCGACCCCGCCTGCGTGCTGGAGCGCGACCTGCCGCTGGACCCCAATATCCTCACCCTGGGCTTTGCCCGCCGCTTTGCCGAGTACAAACGCCCCGACCTGTTGCTGCGGGACCCGGATCGTCTGGTGCGACTGCTCACCAATCCCCATTACCCGGTACAGTTGGTCGTGGCCGGCAAGGCCCATCCGGCAGATGACATAGGCAAGCGCGCCCTGCAGCGCTGGTACGAGTTCGCCCAGCGCCCCGATGTGCACAAACACCTGGCACTGCTGGAGGATTACGACATCACCCTGGCGCAGCACCTGGTGCAGGGCATAGACGTCTGGATCAACAACCCGCGCCGCCCCTGGGAGGCCTGCGGCACCAGCGGCATGAAGGTACTGGTGAACGGCGGCTTGAACCTGTCCAGCCTGGACGGCTGGTGGGTTGAAGCTTACAGCCCAGAGGTGGGCTGGGCCCTGGGGGATGGCCAGGAACATGGCCCGGAGGCAGATGCAGCCGAAGCCGAGCAACTCTATCAATTACTGGAAAAGGAAGTGGTGCCGCTGTTTTACGAGCGCAACGGCGGCGACATCCCCCACCCCTGGGTGGCCAAAATCCGCGCCAGCATCACCCAGCTCACCTGCCGCTTTAGCAGCAACCGCATGCTGCAGGAATACCTGGAAAACTACTACCTCCCCGCCGCCGCCAACCTGCAAGCGCGCCAGGCCGAAGACGGCAAACTAGCCAAGAACCTGCGCCAGTGGCAGCGCCAGCTGGAGCAGCACTGGCACGAAATCCATGCGGGCAAGTTGCATTTAACGGCCAGTGAAAATGGTTATGAGGTAGAGGTGAATGTCTATCTGGGCGGGCTCAACCCGGAGATGGTGCGAGTGCAATTGTTTGCTGACCCAAACGCCACTGAGCCGGACATGGTGGAGGATTTACGCTATGACCCATTGCCAGAGGATCAGGCGGGTACAGGTTCGCTGCGCTATCTGGGGCATGTCGACAGCCTGCGCCCCCAGAGCGATTTCAGCCTGAGGGTTATCGCCGCCCACCCGCAAGTCAACCTACCCGCCGAGTGCCACCTGATTAGCTGGCAGAGCTAGCGCAGCTATTAACCTGATAAAGCTAGCGCATAACCTGATAAAGCTAGCGCAGCTGATTACCCGATAAAGCTAGCGTTATTTATCCGGGAACGCTAACGCAGCTTAACCCGCGCGCCCTCCGCCAATCCTTCGCCCGGATAAAGCACCACCCGCTCGCCCTCGTTTAAGCCGGATTCGATTTGTGTTGCCAGGCCGGCGCGGCGGCCGGGTTTGAGTTCGCGTTTGTGGGCGTGGCCGGACTCCACCACATAGGCGAACCAGTGGTCGCCTTCGCGGAAGAGCGCGCTGCTGGGCACTTGCAGTACTTCGTCTCCCTGCCAGAGAACAAAACGCGCCTCTACCCGGTAGGCATCGCCAAGGTTTTGCCACTGCTCGCGCGGCGAAGTTATATCCACTATCACCCACACCCGCTGCTCCTCTACGCCCAGGGCCGAGTAGCGGGTAAAACCGGCGGGGTCGACGCGACGCACCCGACCCTGTAAAGGTTGATCGCCGCCCCAGCGCTCCAGGCTGACAGCCATACCCGGCTGCACCCGCACGGCATCGGGCGAGAGCAGATCCACCTCCACATCCAGGCTGTTTAAATCCCCCAGCAGCGCGATGGGCTCGCCCGCCTGCACTCTGCCCTCGCTCTGGCGCTGGCGGCTTAGCACCTGGCCGCTGATGGGTGAAGTGATGATGATTGGCTGGGGGTTGGATGTGCCGGAGGCGCCACTGGAACCTCCTCCAGAAAATACCGCCAGAGTGGCTTTGGCGTTATCCAGCTCGTGGCGGGCGACATCGACACTAAAGTGCGCCGAGCGGAGGCTGGCATTGGCCTCCTGGGCCTGGGCGCGGGCTCTATCCAGCGCATCGGCGGAGACATGGCCGCTGGCGGCCAAGGGTTGAATACGGGCCAGCTCGGCACTGGCCAGCTCTACCTGCGCCCGTTGGGCGTCCACCCGGGTTTGCGCCTCCTGCAGCGCCGCTTGCGCGCGAGCCAGGTTAGCTTCGGCCTGGGCGTGGCTGCGGGTATCCAGGGGGTCGGCCGGTGCCGGGTTGATGGTGAATAACACCTGGCCCTGTTCGAGTTTATCGCCCGGTTCCAGCGCCACCCGGTTGAGATAACCGCTCACCGGCGCCGATACCTGGTAGCGATCCTGCAGCCGGGTGCGGCCCTCCTCTTCCACCCAGATACTCATGGGTGCACGGCTAACCAGGGCGCTGTCCACCAAAACCCGAGGTGTGCGCAAGCCGTAACCCAGGGCGATAAACAGCAGCAACACCAATAGCGACAGGTATTTGTGCTGGCGTATTAATTCGGGCAGTTGGCGAAGGCTTTGCAGATTCATGCAGTTTCCTTGTCGATAATTTGGCCGTCTTATTCGGCAGCTTTAAGCGCGCTCACCATATCCAGTTTGGCCAGGTGGCGCGCCATAATCAGCGCCGACACCAGAGTCGCCAGCAGTACCACCCCCGCTGCCAAAGCATAGGTAGGTGGCTCCAGCACCAGCGGAATACGGTAGAGGTCGGTGGCCATACCCAGTGCCAGCAAATGGCAGAGGCCCGCCCCCAGGGCAAAGCCGAGGGGCAGTGCCAAAAGGCTCAGCAACAGCAGTTCCCCCAATAAAATATAGGCAACCTCGGCGCGCCTGAAGCCCAGCACCCGCAGGCTGGCCAGTTCGCGGCTGCGCTCGGCAAAGGCGATGCGCGCGTTGTTGTAAACCACGGCGAAGGCAATGGCGCCAGCCATGGCGCTGGCAAACAGGGTAAACACCAGCAGGCTCTCCTCCATGGTCTGGTTAAAGGCCTTGATGGTGTTGCTGCGCAGGCTCACCCCGGCGACCCTGGGCACCTGTTGCAGGCGCTGCTCCAGCGCGGGAATATCTGCCGTCCCCACCGCCAAAAAGGCGCCGCTGATATTGTCCGGCTCGCGCAGCAGGCGATTGAGGGTCTCGCGGCGCATATAGGCGCCCACGCCGATAAATTCGGTCACCAGCCCGGCGACCGGTACCTCCAACAAGGGCCTGCGTCCCTCTTTGACATCCACCTGCAACCTATCGCCCACCTTAATACCCAGCAGTTGGGCCAGGTAATCCGTTAGCAATACACCCTCTGCTGGCAGCTCTACCGGCTGCAACTGGCGATTGAGCACACTGAACAACCTGCCCTGGGGGTCGTAACCCTGCAGCGCGGCGCGGTATTCGTGCTGGCCATAACGCAGCACAGCCGGCACGCTGCGAAAGGCTTCGGCGCGATAAACTCCGGGCAAGGCGCGCAGCTCGTTAAGCGCGCGACCAGCGGCGGGCTCGTAAAAGCCCAGGGTGAGATCCTGGCGCTGAGCGAGGCGGAACTGCACATCCATCATGTAGTTGATAGCGTCCTTTTGGAAGCCGGTGAGCATCATCACCGCCACCGCCAGGGAAATGCCCAAGAGCGATAGCCCCGCCTTGAGCGGTTGGCGGGTGAGGTTGCGCAAAATAATGCGACTCGGCTGGTTGAGCCAATGGCCGATCCAGGCTTCCAGTTGTGAGTGGCGATAAGTCGCGGGCGGCTCCGGGCGCATGGCTTCGGCGGGCGGCAAGCGCAAGGCACCGCGCACTGCACTCAAGGTGCCGAGCAGCGTCGCGCCACCAGCGTAAAACAAGGCCGCCGCCGCCACGCTGGGGCGCAGGCGGAACTCCAGCCAGGGAAAGCGAAAAAACTCCTGATACATAAGCGCCATACCATGGGCCATCCAGGCGCCCAGGGCGATACCCGCCAAACCACCCAAGGCGATGACCAGCGCCACCAGCGCCAGATAATGGCCGGCCACTGTCCAACTGGAATAACCGAAGGCCTTGAGCACCGCAATTTGCTCGCGCTGGGTGCGAATCAGCCGCGCAGTGACCATATTTAATAAAAAGGCCGCCACACCAATAAAAATCAGCGGCAAAAACACCGCCATGTTTTTAATCTGCGCCATCTCCTGGCTTAGATAGCGGTGCGACAACTGCTCTGTACGGCTGTAGGCACCCAATCCGCCCCAGACTGCCAACTGTTGATCCAGTCGCTCTATCACCGGCTCTGGTCGTGCCCCTGGCGCCAGCTTGATGCTCAGGCTGTTAAAGGCGCCGTCCATGCCAAAGGCAGTCTCCAGGCTGCGGCGATTCATCCACACAATGGCGTAGCGGGCAAAGTCGGGGAAGATATCGCCAGGGCGGATCTGGTAGATAAACTCCGGCGAGAGCGCCATGCCGCTAATCACCAAGCGCTGGTAGCGACCGTTGATGACCAGCGAAATTGCATCGCCGGGCTTCAGGTGATGTGCCTCGGCAAAAGCCTCGCTCACCAGCAGCTGGTCGTCCCGCTCCGGGTCGGGCAAATTGCCGGCACGCAAAAACAAGCGGTTGAGCTGCGGCTGGCGACCATCGGGAATTGACAGCGCCAAACCAATAATAGGCTCGGCGAAGCCATCCAGCGCTAACCGCAGCGGCGCCTGTACCCGGGTTTCCAGCAGGCCCACGCCGGGGATCTCGCGCAGCTGTGTCGCCAGGGATTCGGGTGCGCGCTTGAGGTTGGCAAACACATCGGCAAAATATTGGCTGCGGTACACGCTCTGCTGGCTGAGGTAGAGCGACTCCAGCGCGGTAAAACTCATCACATACATGGCCACGCCGGTGGCGATAACCGCCGCAATCGCCAGGCCCTGGCCCTTAAGGCTCCAAAGGTTGCGCAGCAGTTTGATATTGAGCGCACGCATCAGGCTACCACTGCAGTTGTGTAGGGGGCTTGGGCGATGAGTTCACCTGCACCTCGGCCACCTGGCCATCGCTGATGCGAATCACCCGGTTGGCCATTTCAGCAATCACCGCATTGTGGGTAATCACCACCGTAGTCGTACCCAACTCGCGATTGATTTGATAAAGCGCTTCCAGCACTTTCACCCCGGTGTGTGAATCCAGTGCCCCAGTCGGCTCGTCACACAGCAGCACCTGCGGCCGCTTGGCAATAGCGCGGGCAATAGCCACCCGCTGCTGTTCGCCGCCAGAGAGCTGGGAGGGAAAGTGATTCAGCCGCTCGCCCAGGCCCACCAGCTGCAGCGCCTGCTCCGGGGCCATGGGGTTGGTGGCGATTTCGGTGGTAAGGGCGACATTTTCGCGCGCAGTGAGGCTGGGGATGAGGTTGTAGAACTGGAACACAAAGCCCACGTGATAGCGGCGGAACTCGGTTAGCTGCTCCTCGCTGGCGCAGCTCAACTCCTGATCGCGATACCAGACTTCGCCAGAGCTGGGCGAATCCAATCCGCCAAGGATATTCAGCAGCGTGGATTTACCGCTGCCGGAGGCACCCAGCAGCACCACAAATTCGCCCTCGTAAAACTCCAGATCCACCCCCCGCAGCGCGCGAATTTCCACCTCGCCCAGGTGAAAAACCCGGGTGAGCTGGTGGGTGCGGAAGACGATGGGGGAATCCTTTGTTGCCATGGTTCAATCCTAACGGCAAAGCCAGTACAAAGTATTGTGTCAGGTCAACAATAGCCCTTAACCCGAGCAATAGCCCTGGTCCAACCCGAAATATATCGGTTAAACGCCTGGCAACTCGCTTGATAACCTCAGTTAAACCTTGCTCAACAGAGCGCAAATTGATCAACTCCGGCAAATTTTAATTTGTATGCTGGTAGTATTGTATTACATAATGACAAAACCAAAGGCGAGGGACAGAGGTAACGCGCCCTTTGGCTTTGGCCTGTTTGGGTTAAACCACTAACCCTAAAAATAATGAATAATTGAGGGCCTTTTAATGAACAGCACCACTGCTTTTTCCAGCTTTTCACGTTTTATCAAGCAACTTGCCGGTATGTTGATGGCCGTTTGCAGCCTTAGTGCAAACGCAATCACCATTAGCGGCACTACCGATATTCACGATCCATCCACTATCGTCAAAGATGGCAACACCTACTGGACTTTTGGCACCGGCGGTGGCGCCAGCAATTTCCCTATCAACGCGCTCTACTCCACCGACCTGGTGAACTGGCAACGCGGCCCCTCGCCCATTCCCGCCAACAGCTTTCCGTCCTGGATCAACAATAAAGTGCCCGGTTTTGACGGCAACTTTTGGGCGCCGGATTTGATTGAGATGAACGGCAAGTTTTATTTGTATTACTCCGCCTTTTCGGACTCCTCGGGTATGCATTCCGCCATTGGCGTTATGGTGACCAACTCGCTCAACAATCCCAGCTGGCAGGATTTGGGCATGGTGGTATCCACCAACGATGAAGGTACCCTCGGCAGCCAACCGGTAAACACCATTGACGCTGGCCTGTATCGCGATGCACAAAACAATGTGTGGATGGTTTACGGCTCACACTATGCCGGTGTTTTTGTTCGTCAGATCAACCCCAACACGGGTTTGCTGATGAATGGCAATCGCTACCCGGTGGTGGGCAATAATAATGCGTGGAATGAATATGAGGCGGCGCAGGTTAAATACATCAACGGCTACTACTACATGTTTGCCAACCTGGGCACCTGCTGTCAGGGCAATACCAGTGACTACTACATAGTCACCGGCCGCTCCACCAGCCCCACTGGCCCCTTCCTGGATAAAAACGGCAAAGACATGTGGGCAAACGGTGGCAGCACTGTGTTGATGTCCGACGACACCTACATTGGCCCGGGCCACTTCGGTTATCTATACAACAGTGGTCAGCACTTGGCGTCCATCCACTATTACGATGGCACTACCGCAACCGGTTGGCCGGCGCGCCTGGATTTGCTGAAAATGACATTCTCCAACGGTTGGCCGGTATTCAGTCGCAACTTCACGGTTAAAACCGATAACAACGCGCGTTTGAGCGGTACCTTTAGCTTGACCCCAGCACACTCAGGTAAATCTGTGGATGTGGAAAATTGCAGCAATACAGCGGGCACTAACCTGCGTCAGTGGAGCTGGTTAAACAACAACTGCCAGAAATTTATCATCACCCGTGTGGACGATGTATGGCATCGCATCTCGCCGGTAAGCGCTGCTGGTTTGGCATTTGATGTGGATTCCTATTCCACCGCCGACGGCGCCAATTTAATGCTGTGGAACTCAACGACCACTCAAAACCAAATGTTCCGCTTTCAAGCGGCAGGCTCTGGCCGCTATCGCATTATTAACCGCAACAGCGAAAAATGTTTAGATGTGGCCGGAGCTTCGGTTAACGACGGTGCCAACCTGCTGCAGTGGACTTGTATAGCCAACAGCACTAACCAAATGTTTACGCTGACAGCGCAATAAACCCCACCCTAGCCCTCCCCTTGATAAGGGGAGGGAATTAATCAAGCCACCCCTTAATTCGGGAGGGCACTGCTCTACTCCTCCCCCCTTTTGAAGGGGGAGGCTGGGAGGGGGTTATTAGGCTGAACCTTATTTTCTTAACAAAAATAATCAGCCGCCAAAAATCACACTTGCTATAGTGCGCGAACTTTCCGCTAGCCCTTCTATTTTTCTAACCCAAGATGACTGCCAATATTGTCGCGACCGCTATGCCAACTCAACGGCATGCAGGTTCAACTCGTATCGCCTTTTTAATTACCGGCCTGGCCATGTCAGCCTGGGCACCGCTGATTCCGTTTGCCCAAGCTCGCCTTCAAGTCAATGATGCCACCCTGGGTTTATTGTTGCTGTTCTTTGGGAGCGGTTCGCTATTCGCTATGCCCCTTACCAGCCGCTGGGTAGAAATGTTTGGCTGTCGCAAGG
>CBINKF010000116.1:0-7956 GCA_966251115.1 uncultured Cellvibrio sp. | reverse complement strand
AGTCTCCATTTTCGCGGCTGTAGGGCGGCACCCAGGTCAAGAGAAACCCGCTTGCGCTATTGTCGGATGCACTGCTGCTGGAGGTGCTATTTATTGAGCTTGACGATGGGGATGAGGCTATAGAGCTTTGTGAGCTGGATTTACTGCTGCTCTTTTGCACCGAGCTGGTACTCTGACTTGATGTATTGGGGCTGGATGAGGAACTGCTCGGGTTGGTTTGGTAGCCGCCCGGGGCGCTGGATTCTGTGCTGGAGGCCATTGAACTCAGCCGGCTGCTTGAGCTTGATTTACTGCTTGAACTCAATAGCGAGCTGGAGCTACTGAAAACGGAACTGGAATCGGCGCTGGAAGTAAGCTTGCCGGGGGCCGTTGAAGAGCTACTGGCCTGGGACGAGGTGCGAATAATAGTGCCAGACGCTGCGGGGGTCTCTTGGCTGCCTGTTTCTCCGCCACACGCGCTTAAAAGAAGGCTGAGTCCCAGGGTTAGCAGGGTTAGCCTAAGCTTGTGGAATTGAGGGAGCTGCATGCCGAATACACCTAAACTAACGCTAAAAGCACTCTAGAGACGCTGAGCGGAGTCCTTCGTTAGCTAGAGATCCTTGTAGGGCATTTGTAGCAGCTGGTTGGTAAAAAAAGTGTGACATCGCACACTTTTTCTTTGTTTAGCGAAGAGTTAGGCAATAAATGTGATATCTGTTCGAGGTTTGCTATTTTGCTTTTTATTGCCAATAGTTATTAGGTGTAAAATTTAGCGACATTTCGCAATTTAAATGCCAAGCCTTAAGCCCCGGAAGCTTCGTTATCACTGTCGTTGGAATTTATCAGGTTCATATCAAACTTTTTGAGCAAATCATAAAATGTCGGGCGTGTGACCCCCAGCAGTTTTGATGCTGCAGAAATATTGTTGTCAGTCATGCTCAGCGCTCGCAGCAGCGCGGTGCGCTCTGCCTCCTGGCGAACGTGACGCAGGTTGAGTGATAAATCCCCCGCCTCTGCCAGGCCCAGATCTTCACGGGTGATGTATTTTCCATCGGCCATAATGACCGCCCGTTTCACTTTGTTTTCTATTTCGCGAATGTTACCCGGCCAGGAATAGCTTTCTATAGCGGCAATGGCGTCTGGCGTAAATCCGGTGACGTTTTGTCCATGCTCTTTGGCAAATTTGAGTTTGAAGTGGCGCGCCAGCAGGACCTTGTCGCCCATGCGATTGCGCAGCGGGGGGATGCTAATGGTCATTTCGCAAATGCGATAGAAGAGGTCTTCGCGAAAGGTGCCTTCGCGCACCATGGCTTCGAGGTTTTTGTTGGTGGCACAGAGGACGCGAACGTCCACAGCTATCTCGCTGCGCCCACCCACCCGTTCGATAACCCGCTCTTGTAAAAAGCGCAGCAGTTTAGCCTGCAAATTAAGTGGCATATCGCCAATTTCGTCCAGAAACAGGGTTCCCTCATGAGCAGTTTCCACCTTGCCAGGGGTGGTTTTGGCGGCGCCGGTAAAGGCGCCCTTCTCATAGCCAAACAATTCGCTTTCGATGAGGTTTTCTGGCACAGCAGCGCAGTTGATGGCGATAAAGCGCTTGTTGCGTCTGGGGCTGAGTTGATGAATTGCGCGGGCAATGATTTCCTTGCCAGTGCCGCTTTCACCGAGCAGGGTGCAAGTGACAGTGGTCGGTGAAATTTTTTCCAGTTGACGGCAAATTTTGAGCATTTGCGGGTCGTTGGTGATCAGCCCCTCAAGCGGAGCTTGTTGAACCTGAGACAGGCGGCGATTGTTATCTTCGAGGTCAAATATATGAAACGCGCGCTGAACGATGAGGTCCAGGGTGTTGGGGTCAACCGGTTTTTGGTAAAAGTCGTAAGCGCCCATGGCCACGGCGCGCAAGGCATTGTCGTGGTCGGTTTTGCCGGTCATCACAATAATTTTGCTGTTGGGGGAGATGCGCAAAATATCCTGAATGCATTTAAAGCCTTCATCGACCCCATCTTCGTCGGGGGGAAGGCCCAGGTCTTGAATAATTACCGGGGTTTCGTGCAGGCGCAACATGGCGATGGCGTCGGCCCGGGTTTCGGCCACTATGGTTTCGTATTGATCAAAGTGCCAGCGCAATTGGCTTTGGAGACCGCGGTCGTCTTCGATAATCAGTAATTTGGGTTTGCCATTCACTCTGGTCATGCTTGCAGCTAATCCTTATTGAGCGGAAGGCACATGGTTACCGTAGTGCCTTCCCCTGGTTCGCTAATTACATTGAGGGTCCCGTTTAACTCGCTGATATATTCGCGCGAAAGGTAGACGCCTATGCCCATACCTTTGCCGGATTTCGTGGTTTCAAAGGGTTTGAACAGACGGTTGTGGATAAAATCCCAGTCCATGCCTGCGCCCGTATCTTCAATACTGATGATGGCCCAGTCGTCTCTGACCTGCAGTGTAACATGAACTCGTCCATCGTCAGGGGTGGCCTCCTGCGCATTTTTAATGAAGTTGGTAATGGTCATTACCAGGCGCACCTGGTCCGCATCTATGGTGCTGCGGGTGGGCTCAATTTCATAACTGAGTGACGGGCGATTGCGCTGGCATTCATTAATGGCTTGCTGAACTATTTCGCTAATGGAGTGGCGTTTTACCAGGTCCGACTCGTCGCGGCGCAGCTTGCGCAGCAGGTTGTTCATGCGATCCACCGAGTTGCTGATAGTGGAAATGGCATCCTCGATAAAGGCCGGATTACCCTTGTGCTTTTCCGCATTGCGCACCACCAGCGCCTGCTGAGCAATGAGGTTGTTGAGGTCGTGAATAATAAAGGCGACAAGTTTGTTGTAGGTGTCAAATTGACGTCCTTCGGCAATTTGCTCGGCCTGCTGGTGGCGCTTGAGGTAACTGGCAATCTGGCGCCCCATGGTTTTCAGCAAATCCAGATCTTCCCAGGTCAGGGTTTCGTCACCCGGCGGTTTGGTGAGTGCGATAAAGCCCACCAGCTCCTCACCGACAATAAGTGGAAACAATAACCAGAGATCGGGAATATTGTGAGCCCAGCCGGGAAGCAGCTCGTTGTGCTGGCTCAGGGCCTCATTGTCGCCGCTATCGGGGAAAAATACCCACTCGGATTCCAAAAACGCCTGACAAAAGGGGCTGCCGATGGGCTCCTCCTGGAGATCGACAAAATTGGGCAGGTTGGCGCGAAAGACGGGCTCGTAAAACCCCTGCTTTTTCAACCAAATGGCACCGCTGGGGGCGTGGGTGACGGAGGTTACCGCGTGAAACACCCGCTGGTTGACTTCACCCGCCTCCGCCGGCTGGGCCAGGTAGTTAATCAGCCTTAACCACTCGGTGCGGTAATCGTATTTGTAGCGGAACAAATGCTTGTTAATAAGCACTGTAAGGTTGGCGCGTATACGGCTGGAAATAAATACCGTGGTGATCGCAAGAACGGCGCTGACCAGCAGCAGGCTGTAGAAGACTGTGCCCCAATTGCCTCCGTAAAGGCGCACATAGTAGCCGCCCAGCGAGAGTACGGTGATTAGCACGCCAACCGCCACCAGCGAGGTGGTGTAAAACGCAATTGGACGGGACAGGTTGAAATTCGCCGATTTTTCCGAGCGCTGTGCCAGCAGCAATCCACCCAGCGCCATAAACAGGCAGCTGGCGATGGAGACAGCTGCGCGCGACTGCCAGAGTTGAGGGTCCAGGCCCTTAACGATTAACGCCTGGGTAAATAGATAGATGTCATACAGGAAGATGGCCGCCAGATTCATGCACAGCAATTTGATTTGGCGGTCATTTTCGGCCGCATAGCGGTACAACTGCTCAATACTCACCAGGCCGATTACGGCTAGCCCTAACGAAAACCACACATAGAGGCTGGCGTGATCCACCCCGTTGACAAACATCATGCCCAGGCCCAGGGCGGTTATTGGTCCGCCACTGGTAAACAGTAGCTGCAGGCTGGCGGGCAATTGCGCGCGGTTGGCGGAGAACTTGAGCGTCAGGGCGATGCAGAATACCCAGGCGTTATAGTGCAGATACTCCAGCAGGGCTACCAAATAGGGCTGAGGGGCCTTGGCTGAAAAGGACATGCCAATGCTTAGCAGGTGCAGGGTGTGAACTGCCGCCGCACCCGCGAAAATCCAGGTTTTCTGACCTTTAAAGAGTTGAAATAAATAGGTGAGACTGAGCAATGCGGCCACTATGGAAGCGCTCAGGTAGGCAGCAAAGGTGACGCTGGTGTATTCCATTGCAACGGGGTCCTGCGGAATATCGGAATTTTGGCGTTAAGAATATCAGCAGAACCTGGTCTCGCCCAAGTTGGGGAGGCTGACGACTGAAAAAGCCGCGTAATAAGCCAATTGTATCGCCAATAAGCCCTTCGCCAGCAGGGTTATTTATCGCTATAATGCGCGCCCTGTCACTTTGGCACCTATAGCGCAGGCCTAGTGGTGTAAAGTCCAGCCTGGAGCAAAGGCCCTACCTAGAAATGAGGAAAATGCTGTGAGCAAAATGAAACAAGTGTTCGGAATCCTGCTGTTTTCGGGACTGATGGCTGGTTACACCCTGGCGGCCGACGATGCTGCAAGCGGAGCCGACGCAATAAAAGCACGTATCGCCCCCGTTGATCAAACCTGCATGTCCGGTGACAAGTGCGCTGCCGCCCCGGCCGCCCCCGTCGCTGCAGGACCAAGATCAGGTAAAGATGTATTCGACACCGTGTGCCACACCTGCCATGCGGTAGGCCTGATGGGCGCCCCCAAGTTTGGCAACGCCGGCGACTGGGCTCCGCGTGCCGCCAAGGGTCTGGAGACCTTATACACCCATGCCTTGGGTGGCTTTAACAGCATGCCTCCCAAAGGTACTTGCGCCACCTGTAGCGACGATGAAATCAAAGGTGCGGTCAAATATATGGTGGATGGTAGTAAGTAGCTGCTCTTCCCCCAACTCCTCCCCTGAACCCCGCCTAGAGCGGGGTTTTTGCTTTTTGGGAATAGGCTTGTCTACCGCTAATGGGGTTGCAGAGTTGATTTAAACCTGTAGTCAGTTTTGCTACCCAGAATGACCAAACTCGTTAATTCAACGCGTACAGCTTTGCTGTTTTTGCTCGAACTCTGACTTTTTTTACAAAAATAAAACGCGGAAACTTCGGCTCAGAATGTCGTTATCTAATTGATTTTTAATGTATTTTTTATTTTTACGATTAAAAAGCTTCAACTCGAACGTCCTAGCGGAGATACGGAGAGGAAACTCGGACGCTAAGTCTCGGTTTGCTTTGTAAATATAGCTTCGGGCCAGGGTCGGTTGACGACCTTGACCTATCTACAAAGCAAGACCAGTGAGTAACTGGCTAAGGGGTGCGGCCATCCCCCGGGAGAGCAGCTCCGCTAGAGAAAGTTACGATAACAATAACGGTTCGAGGATCAGATTCATGCAAAAACCGACATTTTTTAAAAAGAAAGCGATTGCGACCGCAGTAGCCTCCTACGCCTTGGTTGGGCTTACCGGCGTGGCTATGGCGCAAGACGACGGCAATGTGGAAGAGGTGGTAGTAACCGGTATTCGGGCATCGCTGCAGGCATCTATGGATGTAAAGCGCAATGCAGTAGGTGTGGTTGACGCCATTTCCGCAGAAGACATCGGCAAAATGCCAGATACCAACCTGGCCGAGTCGCTCCAACGTATTACCGGCGTGTCTATCGACCGCGCTGGCGGTGAAGGTTCCAAGGTAACCGTGCGCGGTTTTGGCGCGGACTATAACCTGGTAACCCTCAACGGCCGCGCTATGCCATCCTCCGGCTTCGACTCCCGCTCGTTTGAGTTTGCCGACCTGGCTTCTGAGAGTGTAAGTGGTTTGGAAGTGTACAAAACCGGGCGTGCCAGTGTGGCGAGCGGCGGTATAGGCGCCACCATTAACATTAAAACCCTGCGCCCCCTGGATAGCCCGGGTTTAAAAATGAGTGTGGGTGTAAAAGGTGTCCACGATACTACCGTGATTGAAGGGGACGACTTAACCCCCGAAGTCTCTGGTTTGTTTAGCAATACCTTTGCGGACGATACTATTGGCGTGGCTATCACCGGTAGCTACCAAGTCCGGGACCAGGGCAACGTAGGTGCCTACAGCCAGCAATGGAATACCCGTGCTTGGGACTCATCAAAGGGGTACAACAACATCACTTCTCGCGCCGATGCGGTGCTGGAAAATCAACCTAGTGATGGTCAATTATTTTCAACGCCAATCGATTTTCGTCTGACAATTGGCGACCAGGAGCGCAAGCGCACCAACGGTCAAGTTACCCTTCAATATGCGCCGACTGACCGTTTGAAAACCACCCTGGACTATACCTACTCAGAGTTGGAATGGCATCAGGACCGTATTGAGCAATCTGTATGGTTTGTCGGTACAGGTACTCACTATGTTTTCGATGACGAAACGGTCAAAACACCGGTGGTGATGAGTGAGCTTATTGATACGCCCAAGGACATCAGTTTCGCTCGTCAGGTTCAAGGTAATATTCGCGAAAATAATGCGGTTGGCTTTAATGTTGAATTTGATGCTACCGATGATTTGAGTTTCAATTTCGATTACTTCAGCGCTACATCAAAAACCAAAGAGTATGACCCCCGCGGGAACCTCAACCTGTCAGTGGCTGCAAACGTAGTTAAGACCCAAACTATGGAGTGGACTAGTGGTCTGCCTATTATGATTGTGGGTATAGATGACTCTGTCTCCGGCAACGGGAATGGCGTCCTGGATCCCGCGGATATGACTACAACAGCAGGTACTACCAACTACAACTGGGTAAACGATGATATCGAACAAATCCGTTTGAACGGCAGTTTCAAAATGGAAGACAGTGCGATTAACTTCGGTATTGAGCAGCGCACTAATGATTACCTGGGTCGTAGCCGCGGTGACTGTTGTATCGTGTTTGGCGACTGGGGTGGTGCTGATGCTGCCGTGGTTCCAGATGATCTTTGGCATCCTCGCGACTTCCTGACATCGTTTGATGGCTATCCAGTGGGCGACTCATTCACTGGTGGTATGGATTGGGACTTCAACGAAGTGGCTCATTGGGTAGAGAGCCAAAATGGCAAACTGCCAAACTTCCGCGACTTCCCACCCAGCGGAAAATTTGAAGCCAAACCGCGTGTTTCTACCTACCGTGGAATCAAAGAAAAAATCACCGGCGCCTTTGTTGAGTACAAGCTGAGTGGTGACCTTGGCAGTATGCCTTTTAACCTTTTGGCTGGTGTTCGCTACGAGCAAACCGATATCACCTCCAGCACTCGTGCAGCCAACCCGGTGCGTATCCGCTGGACCGGGGATGACGACTTTGTATCCGACGCCTCCAGCGAGCTGACCGCCTTTAGTCGCGATGCCAGCTATAGCCATACCCTGCCAAGTGTTGACTTCGATATTAATTTAACTGACGACATCAAGGCGCGTGCATCAGTTAGCCAGACCATTGCACGTCCGACCTACGGCTTGTTGCGTGCTGACATCGGCGTAGGCGATTTCCGCAGTTATACGGCGGATCAGGGGAATCCAGGGTTGCTGCCTTTGGAGTCCACTAACTTCGACTTGTCGGTTGAATGGTACTACGACGAAAACAGCTATGTATCTTTGGGCTACTACAGAAAGAACGTAGATAAGTTTAATAGTACCCAGGCAATTGATGGCACTTTGTTTGATCTGCGTGATGTCACCAAAGGCCCTCGTGCTCAAGCGGCAATTGCACAGCTGCAGGCGGGTGGTAACGCAACACCCAGTAAGCAGGAGATTTACGACCAGGTTTTGGCCAATCAGGGCGATACTGGCCCCAACGGAAACGTAATCCCGGATGAGAATGACCCTCTGGCGGTTTGGCACATCAATACCCCGATTAATAACAAATCAGCGACTATTGATGGTTTTGAATTTGCTATCCAGCATGTATTCGGCGATTCGGGTTTTGGTGTTTCAGCCAACTACACCAC
>CBINKF010000115.1:0-7981 GCA_966251115.1 uncultured Cellvibrio sp. | reverse complement strand
GAAGCCTTCCGCAAGGGCGGTGTAAACATCCACTACCTCGAGAAAAAACTCGCGGAGTAAGGTGGTTTATACGCAAACGCCCCGGTGTTTATCGAGCATCGGGGCGTTTTTATTTGCGCCCCAGCTACTGCAAAAAACTTTGGAGACATCCATGCCCTGGCTGCAACTTAAAATCATCACCCCGCGCCGCTACGTGCAATCCCTGGAGGATTCGCTACTGGCCTGCGGTGCCGCCTCAGTTACGCTGCAGGACAACGCCGACCAACCCATATTGGAGCCAGGCCTGGGCGAAACCCCGCTCTGGGACAGCGTGAAAATGACGGGGTTGTTCGACGCTGAAATCGACACCACTAAAACCATCAAACTGGCGGAGCGCCGCTTTGGCAACCCCCTACCCGAACACCACTGGGAACAGTTGGAAGACAAGGACTGGGAGCGGGAGTGGATGAGCAATTATCACGCGATAAAATGCGGCCAACGCCTGTGGATTTGCCCCAGTTGGCAACAGCCACCCGAGCCGAACAAGGTTAATCTGATGCTCGACCCGGGGCTGGCCTTTGGCACCGGCACCCACCCCACTACTTTTTTGTGCATGCAGTGGATTGACCAGCAGGATTTTACCGACAAAGAGGTAGTGGACTACGGGTGCGGCTCAGGCATCCTCGGCATAGCCACCTTGCTGCTGGGGGCAAAGCAGGTGATTGGTATAGATATCGACCCCCAAGCCCTGTTGGCTACCACCGAAAACGCCAAGCGCAACCATCTGCCCGAAGATGCCATGCCAGTATTCCTGCCACAGGATTGCCCGTCCCAGCAAACCGATGTGATGCTTGCCAATATACTCGCCGGGCCGCTGGCCGAACTTGCCCCAACACTTAGCGGTATGACCAGACTAGGCGGTAAAATCTGTCTATCGGGAATTCTCGCCGTTCAGGCGCAAACAGTAATGGATGCCTACGCCGCCTGGTTTGATTTTGAGCCAGTTGCCGAGCAAGAGGAGTGGGTGAGAATTACCGGCACCAGGATGCGCTAGCCTCGGGTTTACCCCTACTCTCGCGCATAGACCCAACCGAGTAGCCTTTTGGGGAATTAGGGTTTAACGCACAATCGCCAATATTCGCCCATAATTCCAAGTACAGATAAGCGATACAGCTGGCAATCAAGTGGGACAGGTATTAATTCAAGTTGTACAGGTATTAATAAGGTGCGTTAGTTGGCAATGTTGAAACCAGAGACACGCCCCAGGCATCCTGAGAATTTACCCAGTGACAACATAAAGTTACACTGAGGGAATTTATAAGCAGCTACTGCCAAGCAGGGGTAAGTTTGGAAAGCAAGCGCTTCCCTAAGATCGATTAATCGGCACAAGCTACACAAAGGATTCACAGGAATATGGCCCCCGCAAGCGCACCCATGGTAACCCGCTGCCCTAAATGCGGCACTGCGTTTCGTATTACCAGCGCCCAATTGCAATCTGCCAAGGGCGCCGTGCGCTGTGGCTCGTGCCTGCATATCTTTAAAGCGCAGGACCACCTGGTCGATGTCGCCACCAAAACCAAAAGCCAGAATCCGGTGGCGAGCAAACCAGCTGCGGACAACCGATCCGACCGAGAAGCAAAGCCCAACCCAAATCCGGCAGCCCCCAAAGCAACCCCCGGCGCAGCTCCCAAGCCAGCGGCTTCCACCAACGCCGTTGGCGAGCCAGGCAAAAGTGCCAATCCGGTAAAAGCGACTTCGGCGCCCAAAACGCAAAGCAAACCCGCTACTCCTGCCCAGCAAACCAGCCTCGCCTTCAACAAACCCTTGCTTGAAGATGACGACATGCTGATTAGCGACGACATGGATGACCCCAAGACCAAGTCGGAAACTAATTACGAATTTGATAGCTTCCTGGATATAGACGTAAAACCCTCCACCTCCAGCTCCCTGTTTGACCGCCCGTTTAGCACCACTGAAAAAGACGACGAGGATGAAGCTCAGGTCGATGAATCCTGGGCCGAGATGCTGATCGACGAAGAAGAGCAAAAGCCGGTATCGCCCAGAGCGCAAAAATCATTTGAAGAGGAGCTGGAAGCCTTTGCTCAACCCCAGGCGCAAGCCAGCGTAGAATCAACACCAGCCACAGCACCACCTACCGGTAAACCGGGCCTGGTGTTCAGTTTGATTGGTGAAAAAGAAGAGGAGGTCTCATCCGCAAAAAATCAGGCAGATGCAGATGATGAAAAACCGGACTCATCGCTATTTGACACCCCGACGGATGAACCCAAGCGCCAGGTAAAAACCGAACCCAAGATCCGCGCTTATGACAGCTCGCGCTCTAACCTGCTGATGAACATTATTCCTGCGCCCGTTGAATTTACAGCCAAACGCATGCGTAGCTGGCAGCACAAACTCTGGCCGCTGCTTAGCCTGCTGGCACTGATTATGCTGGTGGTACAAATTGGCTGGTTTAAATTTGATTATCTGAGCCGCATAGAACCCTACAGAAATATTTACCGACACCTGTGCCCAATGCTCGGCTGCCAACTGCCCGCGCTGATTGATACCAGTCGCATTAAAGCCTACAACCTGGTTGTGCGCAGCCATCCGGATCAAGCCAATGCACTATTGGTTGACGCCATCATCCTTAACACCGCACCCTTCGATCAACCCTTCCCGGATTTGGTTTTGGCCTTCTCTGACATTAATGATAAACCCCTGGCCGCGCGCCGCTTTACCCCCAAAGAATATCTGGGCGGCGAACTGGCAGGACGCGAGCTTATGCCTAAAAACCAACCCATCCAGTTATCGCTGGACCTGGTTGACCCTGGTCCAGACGCCGTCAACTATCACGTTTATATTCCCTAACGCGATCACCCCAAAGGTCCGCGCAAATGGCTGCAGCCCCTAGGGCAATAGCAGCCGCAATGGCAAAGAGCAACTAGACTCTACAGAAGACCTCGCCAGGCAGAGCTCCATGCGCCAGCCAAAATCTGTCATCAAGCTTTTACTGATTATTTTCAGCCTGCAAATTGCCGCGGGTGCGGCTGCACAGGTCGAAAATCAACTCCAAACCAAACCCTTATCCCAACCTGAACCCCTGCTCCAGCCTGAACCATTACAGAAAGGTCTATTACAAGTAACCTACAAACAACCCGAACTCATCAACGGTCAGCTGATTTTATTTGAAGCCGAACTCCTGCGACTGGCACTGGACCTCACCCAAAAGGACTTTGGCCCCTATCAATTAAACGCCATACCGCCGATGAACCGCGCGCGCACCCTGGCCGCCCTGAGCCAGAATACCTATCCCAACCTGGTATTAATGCTCAGCTACGAGGACACCCTGCCAGACCAACTACAACTGGCCTATATCCCCATTTCACTTGACCGGGGTGCGATGAGTTATCGCGTCTGCTTTATGCG
The DNA here is from genome assembly GCA_966251115.1 of uncultured Cellvibrio sp. Classification (GTDB taxonomy): domain Bacteria; phylum Pseudomonadota; class Gammaproteobacteria; order Pseudomonadales; family Cellvibrionaceae; genus Cellvibrio. Next base: position 4,576 of record CBINKF010000115.1, on the reverse strand, counting down.
CGACCAAATCAAACTGCAAATCGCTCAGATAAAACAACTCGACCAGCTCAAACCTTATAAATTTGGCGCCGGAATAGGCTGGTCGGATAGCAAAATCCTGCGTCATAACGGCCTCCAGGTCGTAGAGGTCGACTCCGTACTCAGCTTGTTCCGCATGGCGCGCGCCGGGCGTATCGACCTTTTCTGTCGTGGTATTAGCGAGTACGCCAACGAACTTCGCTATCAACAAACCAGCATTGGGTTGACCGCCGATGACCACCTGGCACTCTTCTACCCCCTGCCCAAATTCTTTTTTGCCAACAGCCACTCTCAGGTCGCCCTGCATCGCATCGAAACCGGCCTGAGGCGCGCGCTTGAGAATGGAAGCTTTTTGGAAATATGGCGTAAATATCACCAACAGGGCATAGCGCTATCACAATTGCAAAGACGCACCCTGATTCACCTCGACAACCCGCTGGTCAAGCATTTGGGCGATGATTACCGAAAATACGAAATGAATCCGTTTGACAACCCGTCCCAACGCTAGGATGCGCATCAATAGCATCCAAAGCACTGCCGTATTCGACGCCAAATTTCAAGCCTTTTGAGCTAAAAACAGCCATTTTTATCGCTCAAAAAAACGCCATTTTTTACGTTTTTTGCGTTCCCATCGCAGATCTAAACGGGTATGATGGCGACCCTTTTGCGCAGGGGCCCCATAGGCCTCTAAAGGTACAAAACGGCGCCTCCGCCGACAGACAGCTTCCGGTCGCAACCCGACAATCCATCACGTGTTTAAGCCAATTAAGTGTTTAGGATAGGTCCTTACTCCTTTGACAGTTCTGTCATTCTCGCGCCTATGGCCGGTGTGACCGATCGCCCCTTTCGCCAATTGTGTAAAGCGATGGGCGCGGGTCTGGTGATCTCGGAGATGCTGACGGCGGACTCCAGTCTCTGGGGCAGCCGCAAAAGCCTGTTGCGCATGGATCACAGCGGCGAAGCTGAGCCTATTGCGGTGCAAATTGCCGGTGGCGACCCACAGATGCTGGCTGAAGCGGCGCGTTTAAATGTTGCCAACGGCGCCCAGATTATTGATATCAATATGGGCTGCCCGGCCAAGAAGGTATGCAAAAAAGCCGCAGGCTCCGCCCTGCTGCAAGACGAACAACTGGTTAGCGAGATTCTCCAGGCCGTAGTTAAGGCTGTGGACATACCGGTAACCCTGAAATTCCGCACTGGCTGGAGCCAGGAAATGCGCAATGCCACTCGCATTGCCCGCATTGCGGAGGATGCCGGCATCCAGGCACTGGCCCTTCACGGTCGCACCCGCGCCGACGCCTTTTTGGGCGCAGCCGAGTACGACACTATCGCCGAGGTGGTTAAGGCCGTACAGATTCCGGTATTTGCCAATGGCGACATCACCTCGCCCACCAAAGCCAAAGCTGTGCTCGAGCACACAGGAGCGGCGGCGGTAATGATTGGCAGAGCCGCCCAGGGGCGGCCATGGATTTTTCGGGAAATAGAGCACTACCTGCGCACAGGAGAGCAGCTGCCCGAACCCACCCTGACGGAAATCAGGGAGATTTTATTAAGCCATCTGCGCGAGCTGTACCGTTTTTATGGCGAGGTCATGGGCCCGCGTATCGCTCGTAAACATGCGAGTTGGTATTTGCAGACGGTTCCTGGCAGCGATCTATTTCGCAAAGCCTTTAACGCTATGGAAAACGCAGAAGAACAACTGACCAGCATTCAAACTTTTTTTGAAACGCTGCTTATGAAAGAGGAAAAAGCCGCATGAACACCGCAACATTTTTTGCCGACGCTACCCCCGTGCAAGCACAACAACCCGCGCAACAAGGCCAGTCCCTGCGCGGCTGTGTGGAGCAAGCTGTAGACAACTACTTCAAACACCTGGACGGTCAGGACGTAAGCAATGTCTACGAAATGGTGTTGGCCGAAGTTGAAGCGCCATTGCTGGAAATCGTACTTAAGTACACCCGTCACAACCAAACCCGCGCCGCTCAGGTGCTGGGTTTGAACCGCGGCACTCTGCGCAAAAATTGAAGCAATACGGCCTGCTCTAATCGCAAGCACCGCCGTCAGGCAAACACAAAAGGGGTGGTAACGAGTTTCCGCCCCTTTTGCTTTTTAAGAGATTCAATTTTCACTGTTTGTTAAAGGAACCGGGTATGTCTACCACTGCCGATCTTGTTGCCATCAAACGCGCGCTTATCAGCGTCTCCGATAAAACGGGTATTGTTGAGTTCGCTCAAGCCCTGCACGCCCAAGGCGTAGAAATTCTCTCCACCGGCGGCACCTTCAAGCTGCTGACCGAAAACAAGATCCCTGCGATTGAAGTGTCCGACTACACCGGCTTCCCTGAAATGATGGACGGCCGCGTAAAAACCCTGCACCCCAAAGTGCACGGCGGCATCCTCGGCCGTCGCGGCCTGGATGAAGGCGTTATGGCCGAACACGGCATCAACGCCATCGACATGGTTGTGGTTAACCTCTACCCCTTTGAAAAAACTGTCGCCAAAGCCGATTGTTCTTTGGAAGATGCGGTAGAAAACATCGACATCGGCGGCCCGACCATGGTGCGCGCTGCAGCTAAAAACCACGCCCATGTAAACATTGTGGTTAATGCCTCCGACTACGCGCGCATCCTCGACGAGATGAAAGCCAACAGCGGCTGCACTTCATTCAAAACCCGTTTTGATTTGGCGATTAAAGCCTACGAACACACCGCCGCTTACGACGGCGCTATTGCCAATTATTTTGGCCGCATGGTTGAAGGCGGCAGTGCTGACTTCCCACGCACCTTCAACACCCAATTTGTTAAAGCGCAAGAGATGCGCTACGGCGAAAACCCGCATCAAAAAGCTTCTTTCTATGTGGAAAAAAATCCCCAGGAAGCCAGCATCGCCACTTCTAAACAACTGCAGGGCAAAGAGCTGTCCTACAACAATGTAGCCGATACCGATGCCGCACTGGAAACCGTTAAATCCTTTGACGAGCCCGCCTGTGTAATCGTCAAGCACGCCAACCCCTGCGGTGTGGGTGTTGCAGGCAATATTCTCGATGCCTACGAACTGGCTTACGCCACTGACACCGAATCCGCTTTCGGCGGCATTATCGCCTTTAACCGCGAGCTGGATGCCAAAACTGCTGAGGCCATTATTTCGCGTCAGTTTGTTGAAGTGATTATCGCCCCCAGTGTTTCTGCCGAAGCTTTGGAAGTGACCAAAGCCAAACAAAACGTGCGCGTGCTCAGTTGTGGCACTTGGAGTACAGAACGTATTGGGGGACTGGATTACAAACGCGTTAACGGCGGCCTGCTGGTGCAGGATCGCGACAACGGCATGATCACCGCTACCGACCTGAAAATTGTCACCAAACGCGCGCCCAGCGAAGCGGAAATCCGCGACCTGCTGTTCGCCTGGAAAGTGGCCAAGTTCGTTAAGTCCAACGCCATCATTTACGCCAAAGACAGCCGCACCATTGGTGTAGGCGCTGGCCAAATGAGCCGTGTTAACTCTGCCCGTATCGCCGCCATTAAAGCCGAGCACGCTGGCCTGCAGGTTGCCGGGTCGGTAATGGCTTCCGATGCCTTCTTCCCCTTCCGCGACGGTATCGACAACGCCGCCAAAGTAGGTATTGCCGCGGTAATTCAACCCGGCGGCTCCATGCGCGACCAGGAAGTGATTGATGCCGCCAACGAGCACGGCATGGCCATGGTGTTTACGGGTATGCGCCATTTCCGCCACTAATAAACAGCAATAGCGCTTTTGTAGGTTGGTGGTGAGCTTGCGAACCCCAACATTGGTTACAGGTACATGGTCATGTTGGGGTTCGTTCCTCACCCCAACCTACACAAACAACTTAAAAAGATCTTCATTTTATGAATGTATTAATTATTGGCAGCGGCGGTCGCGAACACGCTCTGGCCTGGAAAGCCGCGCAGAGCGCGCAGGTGCAAAAAGTTTTTGTCGCACCGGGCAATGCCGGCACAGCGCTGGAACCCAAATTGGAAAACGTCGCTATAGACGTGTTGAATTTTGAAGCCCTGGCAAGCTTTGCCGAGCAAAACCAGGTTGGCCTAACCATTGTTGGCCCGGAAGTGCCGCTGGTTGCCGGCGTGGTGGATTTCTTCCAGGCCCGCGGCCTGCTCTGCTTTGGCCCGAGCAAAGGCGCGGCGCAATTGGAAGGTTCCAAAGCCTTTACTAAAGATTTCCTCGCGCGCCACAAAATCCCCACCGCCGATTACCAAAACTTTATCGAAGTGGAACCCGCCCTCGCCTACCTGCGCGAAAAAGGCGCTCCGATTGTCATCAAGGCCGACGGTCTGGCGGCAGGCAAAGGCGTGATTGTGGCCGAGACCTTGGAGCAAGCCGAAGCGGCGGTGCGCGATATGCTATCGGGCAATGCCTTTGGCGATGCCGGTTGCCGCGTGGTGATTGAAGAGTTCCTCGCCGGTGAAGAGGCCAGCTTTATTGTAATGGTCGACGGCAAAAATGTGCTGCCTATGGCCACCAGCCAGGACCACAAACGCGTTGGCGATGGTGATACCGGGCCCAATACCGGCGGTATGGGCGCC
>CBINKF010000114.1:0-7995 GCA_966251115.1 uncultured Cellvibrio sp. | reverse complement strand
CCGCCGGAAATAAAGCTGAAGTCCGCGCGGTTGTTGCCGTAGGCGACCTCTTTGGAGCGAGTGCCAACATTGGACACCAGGGACAGATTGTGGGCCGGGTGTGTGCCGTAAAGGAAATCCAGACCGCGCACTACCGATTCCCGCCCAATGAGGTCGGGGAACGCCTGATGCAAATAATAGTTGCTGATGGCTTTGCCAATCACCAGCCCGCTGCCGGCCCAGCCCCCGGTGGAAATGCTTACACCAAAAGGATTTACTTTTTCCTCGTCCGCCAATTTAAGCCGGTAGTCGCTCGCCAGTGCTTTAATTTGGCTGCGGTACTCATCATCCATTAGCGGCAGGACACGCACCAACCATACGACACAGTAGCCAAAGTTCTTCTGTAACTCAGGCAAGAGTTTTTTGATGGCATCGCTATATTCTTTAGCGCCGGTGGTAATCAGCAGTTCGGTTGCCGCCTTTAATTGTTCAAACTCCAAGGGGCCACCGGTGGTGTTACCCCAGCGAAACAGGTCCGGCTTGGCCTTGCCCTGCTCTTCTTTCCACACCTTAATGGCGGTTTGTAAAGACTCCCGGGCGAGATCATCTCGATAACCTTTTAACGCGCGACTGGCAGCAGCCAGGGCGGCGGCCGAACCGTAATTGAGTGAGGACGAGCGCGAGGTGAAGGCCCAGCGATCATCAAATTTACCACTGCGATAACCATCGGATTCCAACTCGGATTTTTTGGGGTCGTAAATTAAATTATCGGTTTTGGTGAGCGCATCGCCCAGGTGTGTGTATTGATCAAGATGGGCTTCCACTATGCCGGGACTGGCATGCCCAACGGCGCGGTGTTGCGCCAAAAGCGCCAGGGTACCGTGCTCAATTTGCTGCAACACATCGGGCACGCCATCGGCGACATGAATGTCCACCAGGCGACGCGCGTAATCCACCCGGGTCTGATCGTGTTTGGGGGCAAAAGTCTCCCACACAGCCACCAGGGTTTCCACCACGGCGTATTGGGTTTGGGTGCGAATATCAAAATCCCCTGCATCAAACCAACCGCCGATATTTAGGCCGGGAATATGTTCGCCGGGTTTGTAGGGCGTATCAGTGGTTGGCCCCTGGGCATAGAGGTCAAAGTGCTCGTGATTGACCGGTGCCTGTAACGCATCGTCCAGATGGGAGGCACCGTGCCAGACGCGATAGGCTTCGTTCACCAGCACATGATCCATTTGCACCGGCATATAAACGTCCAGGCTCGGCTGCCAGGCCTTGGCAAAAATTTGCGTATTAATTGGGAAAGGTGCTGTTTGTTGCTCGCCGTATTGGATCAGATACAAGCCGGGTTCGCGCACTTGCGAAAAATCAAACTGCGCGTACTGGTAGCGCAAATACTTGCCCCACAGTTTGGGTTTGGCAGACAGCACAGGCTTACGCGAACCATCAGCCAGTATTTTTAACAATTGCGCCTTGGCAATTTTTTTGTTGCGCGCATCCAACTCAATCACCGCCACTTTTTCCTGTGCCGGGTGATAGCCGACTTGCGAATGCGCGATCATGGGTTTGCGCGTCCAATTTTTTATGGCGCTGGCATCGACCTGCCACTCCACTACAGTGCCGGATTTGCCCGCCGGGATTTCACTGCGCACCACAAACCAGCCGTTTTGCGCTTTGCTGCGACCATCGTAAAGCGCCAAGTCGCCCATTCGCGACTTAATACTGACACGCTCCTGTTCGTCGCTGGGTGCCAATACCAAATGCTGCCCAGTTGCCAGGGCAATGGGTTTCACCTGATCGTTGATTTCTTTAAGGCCACCGGGATAGCGCGGAAAAATGCCGCTGGCTTCATCCATTAAATAGGCCTGGTGAAAATAAGCAGCCGGTAAAAACTCCAGGTTAAATCCGGCTTTACCTTCCAGGCTTTTGGGCAGGGGCTGGGGTAGATTGACGCTGATCAGCACGCCTTGTTGGTTTTTGCTGACCTTGATGGAGTAGTCGAAATTCTGTTTAGGATAATGCAAAAAGGCTTCGATGCTCTGCTCGGTGCGATTGACCTTGCGCTCTTTAAGTTGCGGTGTTGCATCCCATTGTTCGGGGGTGACGTTTAAGCGCAAATCGCCATTGGTAGCAGTGCGTTCGCCGTGATGGATCAGCTCCACTCCGCTGATTTTGGCATCGCTAAAGAGTCCATCGTAAGCATTGCTAAACACCAAAAAATTAACGCCTGGCTGCTCAAAATAATCCTGCGAATTAAGTTGCAGACTATGGGTAGCCGCGTTGCTGACACCAGCAGTTAAGCCAGCCGCCAAGACCACTGCCGACCAGGCTCGATAGACTTTGTGCATGTCGCTCTCCGGTTATTATGATTAAGGACGACTTAAAGTCTACTTGAATACAAGTATTGCAAAATATCGGCTTTACACTTAATAACGGCGCAACAACTTTTCTTTTCCTTGAAAAAAAACATGCTTTTATCCATAAAAAAAGCGGGCACTGCCCGCTTTGATTTAGGCCCCTACCGGCAGGGCTATTTAACGCCCAGCAATTCGATTTTGTAGCCGTCGGGGTCTTCGACAAATGCCAGTATCGTGGTGCCGTGCATCATAGGACCCGGCTCGCGCACCACCTTGCCGCCTGCTGCGCGAATTTTTTCGCAGGTGGCATAGACATCGTCGCAACCTATGGCGATATGGCCGTAACCCTTGCCCAGGTCGTAGGACTCAACACCGTAATTGTATGTGAGTTCAATCACCGTATGACTCGCCTCTTCGCCGTAGCCAATAAACGCCAGGGTAAATTTCCCCTCGGGAAAATCCTGCTGGCGCAGCAATTTCATTCCCAACACTTGGGTGTAAAAGTCGATAGATTTTTGCAAGTTGCCCACGCGGAGCATGGTGTGAAGTAAGCGCATAAAATACCTCGCAGCTAGTTTTCTGGCGCACTGGAACTGGATTCTGCAGCGGATGATAGGGATTGGTGCATATGAGCATGATCCATCATCTGCATTTCCTCGTCGGTCATATCCATGCCATCCATATCACTCCCCTGTGTATCCTGTCTCTGGGTGTTTGTAGGTTCGGCATTGCCGCTCTCGTGATCCATCAAGCGGTGATCCATCAAGCGGTTATCCATAGACATGCCCGGCATGGCGCTGTGATTCATCCCGGCGTGGTGCTGGTGGCCGGCGCTGACAGCATAAATTGTCCAGACACCATAGCCCATAATCAGCAGGCCCATAATGCTGCGCAGCGCCCGACGCTGAAGAAAACTCGCGAGCAGATTGGCGGCCAGCCCGGTGAGCAAGACCATGGGTAAAGTGCCCAACCCAAAGGCAACCATCACCAGCGCCGACTGCAGAGGTTGCGCCTGAGCTATGGCCGAGCCCAGCGCAGAATAGACCAGACCGCAGGGCAACCAGCCCCAGATTGCCCCCAGTAAAAGTGCGCGCGACGCCGAGTTAACTGGCATCAAGGATTTGCCCAGCGGCTGGATATAGGCCCAGAGATAGCGCCCCACCGCCTCCAGGTAAATTAACCCGCGCCACCAGTTGGCAACGTAAAGCCCCATGGCGATTAATAGTGAGCCCGCTAACCAGCGCAACCAGACACCGGCGCCCCAGTGATCGAACCAGCTGGCGGCGTAACCGGCAACAAAACCAATCAGCCCATAGGTAAAAATTCGCCCCAGGTTGTAGCTGATTACCAGCCACCAGCGTTTGGCGCGCGCCTCCGGGGGAATCGCCATGGTGAGGGCGCTCATAATACCGCCGCACATACCCACACAATGGGCACTACTGCCCAGCAAACCCACCATAAAAATGGCGGCAATAACAGCCCAATCCATCTATTACCTCAAACGCACAAAGCCACTTAGTCGGGCCTGGTTGATTCGGAGTCCGGCTCCGGGTTGGCGGGTGTCTGATTGCGCTTTTTCTCTTCGCCTTCAAACAGTATGCGGTGGGCTTCAGTATCCAGGTTGTCATACTGGCCAGAGTTGAGCGCCCAAAGCAGCACTTTGGCGGCAACCACAATAAACACCAGGGCCACAGGGACCAGAAAATACAAGCTTTCCATGGGCATCTCACAGGTTGTTCCCCGCAGCCAGCGGCGGGGTGATTAAGTTAGGCGCGGGTTAACCGCAAGGCATTGAGTACCACAATTAATGAGCTGGCAGTCATCCCTAGGGCTGCCAACCAGGGCGGTACGAAACCGGCGGCCGCAAGCGGCAACGCCAGCAGATTATACGCCAGGGAGAACCCCAGGTTTTGGCGAATTACTGCGGCAGTTTGTCGCGCCAGGCCAATGGCCTCGGCCAGTACCGGCAGCTGATTGTTGAGCAGCACCGCGTCGGCGCGGGTTTGGGTGAGGTCCGAGGCCGAGGCCATGGCGACCGAAATATCCGCCCCGGCCAATACGGGGATATCGTTGATACCATCGCCCACCATCAATACTTTTTCGCCCTGGGCTTGCAACTGTTGAAGCCGCTGCAGTTTATCTGCCGGTTGGGCGCCGGCGGTGAAATGCTCAATGTTCAAGGTATTGGCCAGGCGCTCCACGGCCGCAGACTCGTCGCCGCTGAGCAGCTCAACCTCAATACCCTGCTGGCGCAGCTGGGCTATGGCAGCGGCGGCATCGGGACGTATCTCGTCTGTCAACCCGAACCAAGCCAGGGGTTGATGCTGGTCGGCCAATAACACCCAGAGCAGCTCCCTATCCGGCGCTTCAAATTCGCCCAGCGTTAACTGACCCAGGGTAAAGCTGGGGCGCCCCAAACGATAAAGGCGCCCATCTATTTCACCCTCTACCCCGCTTGCAGTTTGTTGGCGTATGGCCTCGGCCCTGAATGGATGCGCAATGCTCAACCGCTGAAAAGCGCGTGCTACCGGGTGGTTGGAGCCAGCTTCCAGGGCCGCGGCTATAGCCTGGCATTGGGCGCTATCCAACTCGCCGAGTACCTGGGTTTTGACGAGTTGTAACTGTCCCAGGGTGAGTGTCCCTGTCTTGTCAAAAATGACGCGATTAATGCCTTTAAGGCCATCGATCACATGTCCGCGCGCCACCAAAAAGCCGCGCTGGCGCAAATTGGCTGTCGCGGCGGAAAGTGCGGCAGGCATCGCCAGGGCGAGGGCACAGGGACAGGTCACCACCAGCACCGAGAGGGTTACCCAAAAGGCGCGCTCCGGTTGATACCAAAGCCAAAAGCCAAAAACCAGTACGCAGACCAGCAGCAACCGGGCAATAAAATAGCGCGCGATTTTGTCGGCCATCACCACCTGGCGGGGTTTTTCATCCTGAGCGCGCGCAGCGAGCCGCTCTATGGCGGACAATTGGGTCTCTGCTCCCAGGGCTGTAACCCGCACCCGAAGCGGGCTGTGCACATTCAGACTGCCGGCAATAACGCTGTCGCCGCGGCTTTTGCTCACCGGGCGGGACTCACCGGTAATCAGCGCCTCTTCCGCCGCGCTTGCGCCCATACGCACCAGGCCGTCGCAGGGAAAGGTCTCGCCGGGACGCACCAGAATTTCATCGCCGTGATGGAGGGTTTTTATCGCTACTGTCTGTTCACTTTCGCGCCCTTGTCCATCAACGCAAATGCTGCAGGCTGTCAGCGGCATCAATTGCGCTAGATTGCCAAACGCCAGGCGGTTGCGATGGCGCGCACGCAACTCGATATAGCGCCCCACCAACAAAAAAAACGCAAACATGGAAACGGATTCAAAATAAACTTCGCCACTGCCGGTCACTGTGGCCCAAACGCTGGCAGCGTAGGCCAGGCCAATCGCCAGGGCGACAGGCACATCCATAATTAATTGCCGACTTTGAACGCTGCGCCAGGCCGCTTTAAAAAATGGCCAGGCGGAAAAAAACACCACCGGCGTCGCCACCAGCATACTCAACCAGCGCAAAAAATTAAGCCAAAAATCGGTAGCACCGGTGTACATACCCACGGCCACCATCATTGCCTGCATCATCCCAAAGCCGGCCACGCCAATGCGAAACAACGCTGTGCGGTTCTCTTTTTTGAGCAAGTCCTGCTGCTGCTCATCCGTAGCCGGGCGCGCCTTATAGCCAATTTCAGCCAAGGATTTAAGTAAATGACTAAGCGGCGTTGAACTATCCCAGACCAGGCTGCACCTGTGGCTACTGAGGTTTACGCTGACGGATTTAACGGCGGGGTTTTGTTTAAGGTGACTTTCGATCAACCAGCTGCAGGCAGCGCAGCTGATCCCTTCAAGAAGCAGATTGGCCTGTTTAGTGCCCTCCCCTATATCGAGCACAAATTCTGCCTGTATCTCAGGCAAATCATATATTTCCCAGCGCGCCTGACTGACTGAAGTTGCGTCTGGTTTGCTGTTAACCTGGGAGCGAAAGCGATAAAAGTTTTCCAAGCCACCATCGACTATGGCGCTGGCCACCGCCTGGCAGCCTGGGCAGCACATAGCGCGAGGCGCCCCTTCGATAACTACCGGAAAATTGGCACCGGCCGGGATTGTCAACCCACAATGGTAGCAGCCGGCCGCATCTGCCTGGGTAGCCCCCATGGAATTACTCACCTATTTAACGCTTAACGCGGGGATTTAACTGAGTGCTTTGCATCTCGGCAAAATCAATTTTGCCGTTAAGTATCCAGGGAGCAGACTTGCGTTGATCCAGCGAAGCCACAGGATAAAGCGTGAGATACCAGGCGAATCGCGGCTCTTTTTCCACCTCTCCGCGATATTCACCGGGAGCAATCCGCTTGAGCAGTATTTGATGATCGTAGGCGGCTTTTACCGGGTGCGCCATAAATAACAGTAACTGTGCCGGGGCAAGAGTTTCATCCTCTGGGGCATTGGCCAGCGAGAGGAAAACTTCACCGGTAGTTGCATCAAAACGCACCTGCCCACTCAACCCCAATTGCTCGGCGCGCTTATCCTGCTCCAGCACCTGGTTAATCATCTGTCCCTCTTTGTAGTAGTTGTCTACCACAACATCATCAGAATTTTTTAACGCAATGGTCACGGTAAAACAGCAGAGCACTATGATAAAAATCAGCGGCCCGAAGACAAACCAGAACCAGAACTCGCGGTACCAGGGTAAGGGCTTTTGATTGGGGTCGAGCGACATAACAACTTCTCCTGACCAGATTTATCGGCCTCGACAACGAGCTTAAGGTCCGATAAATGTGGTGGTGTGGGTAGTGGTAATTTCAGGATTTTCACGCGCGCGCACCACAAATTTAATTTCTGTTTTGCTAGCAGTTAACTCCTTGGCCTTGACCACAACACGCACAGGAATGGTTAGCACTTCACCTTCTTCGGCGGTAAGTGCGCGGTAACCATCCACACTAAATTGGAAAGCACCTTCAACATGCAGGTCGTAAACATGAGCGCTGCGATCCATATTACTGATTTTGATAGTGTAAACATTTTGAATGGTATCACCCACTTCGCGGTACATGCGCACACCGCGATCGCGCTGCGCATCCAGCCCCACGGGCACACGCGTGGCTATAGAGTAGGCAAAGAGCAGGATCATGATGCTGAGCATCATCCCATAACCAATCAAACGCGGCCGTAAAACTTTTGTTTTACCATTTTGAATCGCATCTTCGGTAGTAAAACTGATCAGCCCCGGCTGGTAACCCATTTTATCCATCACGCTATTACAGGCATCAACGCAAAGGCCGCAATCAATACACTCGGCCTGCAGGCCATCGCGAATATCTATATCTACCGGGCAAACCTGCACGCACCAGGAGCAGTCAATACAATCGCCCATACCCTTGGCTTTGTAGTCCTCATCAAATTTGCGCGGCCCACGCGTCTCACCGCGCAGCGCATTGTAGGAAACCGTTAAGGTATCCTTGTCATACATCACCGACTGGAAACGCGCGTAGGGGCAAATATATTTGCAGAATTGCTCGCGCATAAAACCAGCATTCAAATAGGTGGCACCCGCGAAAAATAACACCCATGTCAGCGCCGACCAATCCAGATCAAAGGTAAAAAAACCTAAAACCAATTCGCGA
>CBINKF010000113.1:0-8002 GCA_966251115.1 uncultured Cellvibrio sp. | reverse complement strand
GTTGGCAGAATGGAGACTTGCAGCTCAAGGTGCAAAACCAGCCGATAGATTCTGTTGCCAGCCTTGCCCAGTACCTGCCAGTGCAGGTTATTAATGCCGAAACTTTTCAGTTATTGGACGGCAGCCCCAAAGAGCGGCGGCAGTTTATCGATTGGTTAGTGTTTCACGTGGAACATCAGTTTTTCCCAGCCTGGAAAGCCGCCCAGCGCTGCTTGAAACACCGCAATAGTCTTCTGCGTCGTGATAGAATAGATCCTTTTGAATTAACGACTTGGGATCAGGAACTGGTTCATCTGGCGCGGCAATTGGATGAATTGCGAGGTCGGGTTCTCGAACTATTTACCCAGCGCTTTAATAGTTTCTCCAGGGAGTTTCTAGCCTTGGAGGGCCTGAGTCTTGGCTATTACCGGGGCTGGAATCCAGACAAGGAATTTGCCGAAGTTTTGGCGGAGTCCCGAGACAGGGATAGACGCATAGGCTCAACTCAGCTCGGTCCCCATAGAGCCGATTTGCGTATCTTGTTAGGTACCCGGAATGCCGCCGAGGTTCTTTCGCGCGGTCAGCAAAAGCTCTTGGTTTGCGCGTTAAAAATTACCCAGGGCTTGGTGTATAGCGAGATGACCGGACGTAAGACGGTGTATTTGGTGGATGACTTACCAGCGGAGCTTGATCAAGCCCACAGACAATTGTTGGTTGATTGGCTTCACCAGATGCAAACCCAGGTATTTATTACGGGTGTCGATGCAGATGTATTGCGCGAACCCTGGGAAACAAAGGCAGATTTACAGCTTAAAATGTTCCACGTGGAACAAGGTAAGTTAACTGCTTACTAACAACCAAGATATATCGATTGAATTTAAGGCTATTGCTGCCCCATAGAACAGCAATAATTTAAACAGGCGGAGACAAATATGTCAGAAGAGAACAACTACGATAGTTCCAGTATTAAAGTTCTCAAAGGGTTAGATGCGGTACGCAAACGCCCAGGGATGTACATAGGTGATACTGATGATGGCTCGGGTCTCCACCATATGGTGTTTGAGATTGTCGATAACTCTATCGACGAAGCCTTGGCTGGTCACTGTAGTGAAGTCAAAGTCATCATTCACCCGGATGAAACTGTCTCCGTCTCTGATAACGGCCGCGGTATCCCCACCGACATGCACGAAGAAGGTGTCTCCGCAGCCGAAGTTATCATGACTGTGCTCCACGCCGGCGGTAAGTTTGATGACAATACCTATAAGGTATCCGGCGGTCTCCACGGTGTGGGGGTCTCGGTAGTTAATGCGCTCTCTGAGCAACTTAAGCTGACTATTCGCCGCGCGGGCAAAATCTACGAGCAAATCTATCGTCATGGTGTACCTGACGAACCCCTTAAAGTGGTGGGCGACGCCAATAGCACCGGCACAGAGATTCATTTCAAACCTTCAGCTGCCACCTTTACCAATATCGAATTTCAATACGATATTCTCGCCAAACGTTTGCGTGAGCTGTCATTCCTTAACTCGGGTGTGCGCATTGTGCTTAAAGATGAGCGCTCCGGCAAAGAGGAAGTTTACCAATACGAAGGTGGCCTAAAGGCCTTTGTGGAGCACCTCAACAAGAATAAAACCACCGTCAATAAGATGGTGCACTTTACCGCCAGCGGTCGCGAAGACGGTATAGGCGTTGAGGTGGCCCTGCAGTGGAACGACTCCTTCCAGGAAAATCTCTTCTGCTACACCAACAATATTCCCCAGCGTGATGGTGGTACACACCTGGCCGGTTTTCGCGCTGCGCTGACGCGTTTGCTCAATACCTACATAGAGAAAGAAGGTATTGGCAAAAACGCCAAGGTTGCCACTACCGGTGACGATGCCCGCGAAGGCCTGACTGCAATTATTTCGGTAAAAGTGCCCGATCCCAAATTCTCCAGCCAGACCAAAGACAAACTGGTGTCCTCCGAGGTGAAAACAGCGGTGGAGCAGGAGATGGCGGAGCACTTTGCCAACTATCTGTTGGAAAACCCCGCCGATGCCAAAGCGGTGGTGGGTAAAATGATCGATGCCGCCCGCGCCCGTGAAGCAGCGCGCAAAGCCCGTGAAATGACCCGCCGTAAAGGCGCATTGGATATTGCTGGCCTGCCCGGTAAACTGGCCGATTGCCAGGAAAAAGACCCAGCGCTTTCCGAACTCTACCTGGTAGAGGGTGATTCTGCGGGCGGTTCCGCCAAGCAAGGTCGCGCGCGCAAAACCCAGGCAATTCTCCCGCTTAAGGGCAAAATCCTTAACGTAGAAAAAGCCCGTTTTGACAAGATGCTGTCAAGTGCAGAAGTGGGCACCCTGATTACCGCCCTGGGTTGCGGCATAGGCAAAGAGGATTACAACCCGGAAAAACTGCGCTACCACAGCATCATTATCATGACCGACGCCGACGTAGACGGTTCGCACATTCGCACCCTGCTGCTTACCTTTTTCTTCCGCCAAATGCGTGAATTGATTGAGCGAGGACACATCTATATCGCTCAACCACCCTTGTACAAAATTGCCAAAGGCAAACAGGAACAATACCTGAAAGACGAATCGGCCATGACCGAATTCCTTACTCAGGCAGCCCTGGAAGGTTCTAGCCTGCATGTTAATGCCGAGGCTCCAGGCATCAGTGGTGAAGGCCTGGAAAAATTGGTCCAACAGTATCGCAAGGTGATGGCCACCATAGATCGCCTATCGCGGTTATACCCTGCCGATGTGATGGAAAAAATGATCTATTTACCTGCCCTGCGCGCAGAGCATCTCGCCGATCAAGGCCACATCCAACAGTGGTGCGATCAGTTGATGGCGCGCTTTAGCCTAGATACCCGCGCCGGCAGCGACAAATATTTGGTAACCGTAAAAGAAGATACCGAGCGTCATCTGTTTTTGCCCCAAGTGGAAATTATTTCTCACGGAATTTCCACCGAGTATCCTTTCAGTCACGATTTCTTCGCCTCAGGTGAATATGCGCAAATCGTGAGTCTGGGGGAGAATATCGCCAATCTTTTGGAGGACACCGCCTTTATCCAACGCGGCGAACGCAAACAACCGGTCAACAGCTTTGCTGAGGGCTTGGAGTGGTTGATGAAGGAGTCGCGCAAAGGCTACAACATCCAGCGCTACAAAGGCCTGGGTGAGATGAACCCAGAGCAACTGTGGGAGACCACCATGAACCCGGAAACCCGCCGCATGCTGCGCGTCACCATCCAGGACGCTATAGCCGCTGACCAGATATTCACCACGCTGATGGGCGACCAGGTAGAACCGCGTCGCGACTTTATCGAAACCAACGCCCTGGCGGTGGCTAACCTGGATATTTAATTTATATTATAAATAATACTTTAAGGGCTCAATGGAGCCCTTTTTATCGGGTATGTGTTTAAGATTTAGCTGTGGGTTTAGCGACACACGTGAACCTGCCAGCCTGGTAAATACTTATGCCGCAAGCCCCCAACCCTAAAGCTGAATTAGCTGCCGACTATTATCTGCAAAATTTCAAACGGGTTTTGCAGCGAGTGGAGATCAATTACGCCGACTTGCTCACCGCCGAAGAGCAGAGTTTTATACAGGGTTTTTACCAGCTGCCACCATCTGCCCAATGTCTGTTGGTGCGCATGCTCACGCGCAAGGGCATCTATTTTCGCAGCGATAAACTCAACTACCTTGAAGTTGGCTGCACGCCAACCGCTGCCGGCAATCTAATCGCGCGCGGCTTTGTAAGCGCCGATCCCATTGTAACGCTGGAACAGTTAACGCATCTGCTTACTAAACCGGAGTTGCTAGGCACTTTAGCGGCGCTATTACCAAATAAAAAAAATTTAGCAAAAGGCGAGTTGGTGGAAATCCTCGTCCAACAGAATCCAGCGCCCCGCCATTGGCTGGCCTGGACGCAAATGCAACTGGGCGATTTGTATCAGGTGGAAATACAGCCTCTGGTTGATAGGCTGATGATTTTATTTTTTGGCAATGGCTACCAGGATTTAAGTGAATTTGTTCTTCAGGATTTAGGTATCTATGAATACGAAACCTATTCGCTGGATAAAAAGCACAGGGTATTTTCCACACGCGTTGACTTGGAATATTTTTGCCACTCACTGGCGTTGAAGGATGCGCAGGAACTTGCCTGCACTCCCCAGGAAATAATGGCACTGGCCCAGTTAATTCCCGCAGGCGAATTCAATGCGCGCATAAAACGACGCTTTGACAAGTTGCGCAATAGCCTTGCCTATAAACTTGAGCGCAGCGAATATCTGGAGCAAGCACTTGAACTCTATCAATTGTCTCAGCTGCCACCTGCGCGCGAGAGATGCGTGCGCATTTTGGAAAAACAGAATTGTTTGGCCCAAGCCTGGGAACTACTCCAGGCCCTGCTAACAAAACCTGCAAACCAATCTGAACTCCAAGCAGGTCAAGTTATCGCAAAGCGCCTACATAAAAAATTGAACCTGCCCGCGCCCATCACAACAAAATTCACCGTCAAAGAATTAAATATTCAACTGACGCCAACCAATGACACAGTTGAACAAATTGCCTGCACCTACTTCCACAAGCCGGACGCACCCTGTGTGTATGTAGAGAATACACTCTTCAACGGGCTGTTTGGGCTGTGGCTGTGGCCGGTGATGTTTGCCAGCGTGGATGCGGCCTTCGCCCACGAATTTCATGCGGCGCCACTTGATATGTATCAGGAAGATTTTGTTGCAAGGCGGCCGCAATTACAGTTGCTTTGGCAAGAACTGGAAACGGGTGAACATCGCCAGCGCATGCGACAAACCTATCGCACTAAATGGGGCAAAATAAATCACTGGGTAAACTGGGAATGGCTCACTGCCGATTTAGTAGAGCTGGCGCTTGTCTGTATTTCGGCGCCCAGGCTCAAGGCGATTTTTTCGCGTCTGCTATTCGACCTCAAAGAAAATCGCAGTGGCTTTCCCGACCTGATTCAATTTTATCCCGAGCAACAAAATTTTCGCCTGATAGAGATAAAAGGCCCGGGCGATAGATTGCAGGACAATCAAAAACGCTGGCTGGAATATTTTGCCCAACAGCAGATAGAGGCCGAGGTTTGCTATGTCAACTGGTGTTGAACTCACCACCAGTTGGATCAGTGTGCGTCAATTGGTGGAATTCGCCGCGCGCCAGGGCAGCCTTGAGCGTCGCTATACACCCTCACCGACCGGGACTGAAGGAATAGAGGGACACAAAGCGGTTACCGCCAGGCGCGGCGCCAGCTATAAACCTGAACTGGCGTTAGAGACACGCTGGCAAACTCTGGGCTTGCGTGGCCGCGCCGATGGCTATGACCCGGAGCGCAATTGCCTGGAGGAAATTAAAACCTGTTTCGGCAAGCCGGAACTGATTGCCGATAACCAGCGCAGCGCCCACTGGGCACAGGCGCAGTGCTACGCCTGGATGCTGTGTAGGAGCGAAACTAAAGCGAGCATCAGCGTCGCGCTAATTTATTATCAGCTGCTTGAGCAAATAGAAGTTCGCGAGGAGCGCGAATACAGCGTCGAACAATTGGAGCAATTGGTAATACCCTGGCTGACCGCTTATGCCGACTGGCAAGGGCAGATCAATAAACGTATTCAGGCGCGAACAGCCTGGGTGGATAAGTTAACCTTTCCTTTTGCAGAACTGCATAGTTCACAGCGCCAGATGGCCGAGGCGGTTTATAAATCGGCAATTACTGGTGTGCCGTTGTTAGTGGAGGCGCCCACAGGAACAGGCAAAACCCTGGGGAGTATTTTTCCAGCTATCAAGGCCCTTAATTATTTGGGCAAATCCGCCCGGCCAGATAAGGTGTTTTACCTCACTGCCAAATCCACCACCAAGCAACTGGCGCTGGATGCGCTGCAATTAATTGCCAGCGACAGTGATTCGCCATTAAGGGTGGTAGAACTCAGTGCGCGCGATAAAGCCTGCCTGGAGCCGGAACGCGAATGCGACGGAAGATCCTGCCCCTATGCGCAAGATTTTTTCACCAAGCTGATTAAGGCGCGCGCGGCCGCGGCGCAAATAAAATTACTTAACCATTTAACGCTGGAAACACTGGGACGCGAGCTGGAAATTTGTCCCTATTATCTAGCGATGGAAATGGCCCGTTGGACAGACCTGGTTATTGCCGATGTAAATTATTATTTTGATGGCACAGCGCTGCTGTTAGCCTTAACCCAGGAGTTTAATTGGAAACCGCTGTTATTGATTGACGAGGCTCACAACCTGGTGGAGCGCGGTCGAATGATCTATTCGGCAGACATCAGCCGCGCGCAGCTGCAGGAATTAAAACCCCTGGTCCCCGCAGCACTGAAAAAGCCGCTCGCGCGAGTGAGTCGCCAATGGTCGGCTATGGTTAAAAGCCTCGCGCTAAATGCAGAGTCATCAGCGTCAGAAAAGTTGACGCCCATTCAAGCACTACCGCCAAAGTTTCTGGAAGCCCTGGCGAGTTATTGCGAGGCCTATGAAACCTATTTGCAGATAAACGCCGATCAACCGCTCAGCCGGCACAGTGAGCACCAACAGCTGCGTGACAGCTATTTCAAACTCAGTCGTTTTTACAAACTGGCGCTGGAGGTAGATGAAGATTACCTGGTCGATATACAACCCCTCGGACCCCATAATCAGCGCCTGAGTCTGCGCTGCCTGCTGCCGGGTACGCGCCTGGGCAAATCTATGTCGCTGGCGCAGTCCACTGGTCTGTTCTCGGCGACCCTCCAACCCTTGAGCTATTTTCAGCAGCTGTTAGGTTTAGCGCCGCAATCGGTTTGTATGGAACTGAGCTCGCCATTCACTGCTGATCAGTTGCGTGTGCAATTAGTGACTCATATAACCACCCGCTACCACCAGCGCCAGGCCTCGCTAAAAAATTTGTGCGAGTTGATTCTCGACCAGGTGAAGAGCGACAGAGGTAACGCCCTGGTGTTTGTGTCCAGCTACGATTATCTACAGCAACTGGCAGCCGGGTTGGCACCGGCACTGGATGACTCCATTGAACTGCTGGTGCAGCAAAAGGGCATGAGTGAAGCCGAACGCCAGGCATTTTTGGCGCGTTTTCAGGGGCAGCGCAATCTTCTCGGATTAGCGGTACTGGGAGGTGTTTTTGGCGAGGGCATTGACCTACCCGGCGAAGCCCTGCGGGGGGTGTTTATCGCGACCCTGGGTCTACCTCAATTTAACGCCTATAACGAATACCTGCGCGGCTTTATGCAGGCGCGCTTTGGCATGGGCTATGAATATGCCTACCTCTACCCGGGCATTCTAAAAGTGGTTCAGGCGGCAGGCAGGGTAATTCGGCGGAAAGAGGATAGGGGTTATGTCTACCTGGTAGACGACCGTTTTAAGCGCCCGGAGATACGCCAGCTACTGCCGCACTGGTGGAATTTAGCGGATGCTCAGCAATAACCCGATAGAGCCAATGGAAATAAAAAATGCGTATATTTTTCGATTAAATTTTAAACTCTGGGCTATAATTTTGGCTCAATTTAAAACAAACCAAAACACGAGCAACGCGAGATGAACGAAAAGCAAGTAACCAAGGTACTGTTCAGCCAGCTGGAAGAAGTGCTTGAAGAGCGCGACGGCAGCGATAGACGGCAGCAACAGTCAGATCTGCCCGAGGGGGTCGATGAGTGCCGCCGCAAAAACGATAGACGCGCGGCTAAATCAAAGGCTTAATCCATCGCAGATGGAAAAAGGGGCGGAATGCCCCTTTTTTTAATTGAACACCAATTGCGTTATTTGTTTGCGATCGTATTTGCCATTATTGGTTCGCGGAAATTCCGCCTCCCACAGCAGTATCCGGGTGGGCTGCATATAACCCGGCAGCACACCGGCAGCCAGGTTGCGCACTTCTGCCACACTTACCTGGGTGGCCAATTGAATCAACGCTCCCAGCTCCCTTTGGCTCTCATCGGCCGAGTTATTACAAACCACCACCCCCTCCGCCACACAGGAAAGCTTGCGCAGGCTGGCTTCAATTTCACCCAGCGCTA
>CBINKF010000112.1:0-8010 GCA_966251115.1 uncultured Cellvibrio sp. | reverse complement strand
GGCGCGAGCACGGCGAATTTGTACTTTTTGTGCGCGAGCGCAATCGCGAGCGCGAGATATGGGACGGCTACCGCGCCGGCCCCGAGGGCGCCTGCTCAGATTTCGACGCTGACGATGCTTTCCCTATAGACGACATAGACGATATTTTGCCGGGCCTGATTGAAGGCAAGCAGCGCGTCTATTACGCCATGGGAAAGGACGCCGATTTTGACAAGCGCGTCATGGGCTGGGTCAACAGCATTCGCGCCAAGGTGCGCTCAGGGGCAACTCCACCGGGCGAATTTTTGGATTTGAGTCACTTCCTTCACGATATGCGCCTGTTCAAAAGTCCGGCGGAATTGCGGGTGATGAAAGAAGCGGGGGAGATATCCGCACGCGCCCATGTGCGCGCCATGAAAGCCGCCAAAGCCGGGGTGATGGAGTATCAGCTGGAAGCGGAGATCATCCACGAATTCCAGATGAGTGGTGCGCGCTTTCCCGCCTACAACTCCATTGTGGGTGGTGGTAAAAACGGTTGCATTCTTCACTACATTGAAAACTCGGCGGCGTTAAAGCAGGGCGATCTGGTGTTGATCGACGCCGGTTGCGAGCTGGATTATTACGCGGCTGACATTACCCGCACCTTCCCGGTGAGCGGCAAGTTCTCACCCGAGCAAAAAGCCCTTTACGAAATTTGTTTAAACGCTCAGTTGGCGGCCATAGCCGTGGCCAAACCCGGCAAGCACTGGAACGATCCCCACGAAACCACGGTAAAAGTCATCACCCAGGGGCTGGTGGATATAGGCCTGCTACAAGGCGATGTTGCCGAGTTGATTGAGAGCGAGGCCTACAAAGAGTTTTACATGCACCGCGCCGGCCACTGGCTGGGCATGGATGTGCACGACGTGGGCGACTACAAAGTCGGCGGTGAGTGGCGCGTGCTGGAGCCGGGTATGGTGATGACCGTGGAACCGGGGATTTATGTCGCCCCCGACAACGAGCGCGTCGCCAAAAAATGGCGCGGTATTGGTATTCGCATTGAGGACGATGTAGTGATTACCAAAGACGGCAACGAAGTGCTGACTGCCAGCGTACCCAAAACCGTTGCCGAAATTGAGGCGCTGATGGCGCGCTAATAAATAGCGCACTAATAAACTGAGCGAGGCGAGGGCTTCGCGTTAAGGTCGAGTCATGGCCCAGGAACAACCAACCCAGACAGCCTCCGCTGAAGTTTTTTTTGACGTCGCCATAGTCGGCGGCGGCATGGTGGGCGCAAGCCTCGCCGCGCTGCTGGCCGCCTCGGGGGCGAATTTACGTATCGCACTGATCGAGGCCCAGCCCTTTGCGCCGGCGGATCAAGCGCATTTTCAACCCAGCTTTGACGCCCGCTCCACAGCGCTCTCCTATGGCAGTGTCGAAATACTGCGCGAGCTGAATCTCTGGCCTCAATTGAGTGAACATGTCACCGCAATTAGGCGCGTGCATGTATCGGATCGCGGCCATTTTGGCGGCGGCATGATCGACGCCGCCGAGCATCAGTTGGACGCCGTTGGCTATGTCGTGGAAAACGCTTGGCTGGGCCGCGTGCTGCTGCAAAATCTGCAGGCGCAAACCGCGATTCAATGTTTTGCTCCCGCCCAGGTCACCCGCTTAACGCCTTTGCAAAATGGCGTTTTATTGCAGCTTGATTGCGCCGGTAAAACGTCGCAGATCCGCACCTCCCTGGCGGTTATTGCCGACGGCGGCGACTCGCCCCTGCGCCAATCCCTGGGAATTAGCTCCCGCATCCGCGCCTATCACCAATCGGCGATTATCACCAATGTGGAGTTTTCCGAGGCGCATCAGGGTATCGCTTACGAGCGCTTCACCGATTCCGGCCCTATGGCCCTGCTGCCGTTGGGCGAGAGCGACACGGCTTGTCAGGCGGCCCTGGTATGGACCCTGGCGAGCGAGCAGGTCGAGGCCATGATGGCGCTGGACGATGAGGCATTTTTAGCTGCACTGCAGCAGCGCTTTGGCTTTCGCCAGGGGCGCTTTGTGCGGGTGGCCAAACGCTTTGCCTACCCACTGGAGCTGGTGCTCGCCGAGGAGCAGGTGCGCTCCCACATTGCCCTGGTGGGTAATGCTGCGCACTTTTTGCATCCGGTGGCGGGCCAGGGTTTTAATCTGGCGCTACGCGATTGCACCGCCTTGGTGGAACAAATTGTTCAGGCCTGCAAGCGCGGCGAAAACCCAGGCGGTTTGGCGGTGTTGCAGGCCTATGTGGCGCAGCAGCAGCTGGATCAATCCTTAACGGTGGGGTTTAGCGATCGCCTGGTGCGCCTGTTTTCATCGCCACAACTGCCGCTGATTGCGCTGCGTCATTTGGGTTTTATCAGCCTGGCGGCGCTGCCAGCGGCCAAGCGCGAATTCAGTAAACAGACCATGGGTAGCGGTGGGCGTCGGTATCGCTGGCAGCTGGAGCCCAAGTCTCCCCCGGCAGACGCCCCGGCGCCCGGGGAGCCAGTAGCCGCCAACTACGGGGCTCAGGATAAACAGGTAGATTTTGACCTGACCATCGTGGGGGCGGGTTTGGTCGGGGCCAGCCTGGCTTGCGCAATTGCACAGTTGCCGGGTGCGCAGAGCTTGCGTATTGCGGTTATCGAGTCCGGTGGACAGCCCGAACATTTTTCGGGAAACAGCTTTGACCCGCGAGTGGTTGCCCTGACTGCCGCCTCGCAGGAGCTGCTCGCCCAAATTGGCTGTTGGGAGGCTATTGTTGCCCAGCGCGCCTGCGCTTATCGACAGATGAAAGTCTGGGACGGCGAGGGCACCGCCGCCATCACCTTTGATGCCGCCGATGTGCGTCAGCCGCAGTTGGGCCATATTGTAGAAAATTCAGTGCTTGTTAATGCGCTGCGCACGCGCATGGCGCAATTAAAAAATATTCAGCTAATCCAGCCGGAAACGATCAGCAACCTGCAGGAGCAAACCGCTAATCGGGTCCAACTTGAACTTGGCTCGGGTAAACGCATTGGCGCCAGCTTGCTGATTGCCGCCGATGGCGCCCGCTCAAAAGTGCGCGAGCTCGCAGGTTTTGAAACGCGCGAATGGGATTATGGCCACACCGCTATAGTGACTACAGTGCGCACAGAAAAAGCCCACGAATTTACCGCCTGGCAGCGTTTTATGCACACGGGCCCCCTGGCTTTTTTGCCCTTGGTGGACGGGGCTGATGATCACCACTGTTCAATTGTTTGGTCGGCGGAAGTGCAACTGGCGGAGCAGTTGATGGCGCTGGATGATGCAAGTTTTTGTCGGCGACTGGGCGAAGCTTTTGAATACCGCCTGGGTAACATCGAAACGGTCGCCGAGCGCTTTGCGATTCCACTGCGTCAGCGCCACGCAAAAAATTACCAGCGCCCCGGTATAGCCCTGGTGGGCGACGCGGCCCACAATATTCACCCTTTGGCTGGCCAGGGCGTCAACCTGGGGCTGTTGGATGTGGCGGAATTGGCCGCGCAAATCCAGCGCGCCCTGGAGCGCGATATTCCCCTGGCCGATGGCTCCATTTTGCATCGCTATCAGCGTGCGCGCCTGGGGAGTAATCTGGGCATGATGTCGGCAATGGAGGCCTTCAAGCAATTATTTGGCAACCGCTCCCTGGCTGTGAATTGGTTGCGCAATACCGGTATGCGTCAGGTGGATTCGCTGGGTGTAGTAAAAAAGTGGATTGTCCAGTCGGTACTGGGCAGTCGTTAAATAGCGCTGAGGGCAGTATTTTGGATTGGAATTCCTGGCTTTCCATCGAACCGTTCAACTGGTACGCCGTGGGCACCTCGCTGCTGTGCGGAACTATTGTTGGCACCGAGCGACAGCTGCGTGGCAAACCGGTAGGTATTCGCACCTCTTCATTAATTACTCTCGGCACCTATATTTTTATCGCGGCGTCCATAGCGGTATCCACCAATGTCACCGATCCCTCGCGCATTATTGGCCAGGTAATTACCGGAATAGGTTTTCTGGGGGCCGGTGTGATGTTGGCGCGCGATGGGGTGGTTTTGGGGGTGACCTCCGCGGCGACTATATGGGCGCTTTCGGCCATCGGCGTATGCATTGCCATCGGCAAGGAATTGGTGGCAATTAAATTGTCGCTGGTTGTAATTTTTGTACTGGTCGGCGTGGATTTGCTGGAGGACTACTCTCAGGCATTTACACGCGGAGTTCACAAAAAGTATCAAAGCTGGCGGGGGCGGGATAACCGCAATGGCGGTTAAACTGCCCGGGCCATTCACAATGGTGTAAAAAAGTAACAGTAAACTCTGGGTTGGTTATGGCAAAGATGTCTGTATTTGCGCGTGTATTAAATGGCTTGTTGATAGTGATTATGCTTGCGGTCATCCCGCAATTTGTTGCTCAATTCAGTCTCTACGGATTTTTTCTGGCTTTGGTTTCCTGCGTGATTGCCTGGGGAATTTTTCGCCGCAATCGCTGGGCGTATTTTTGTGCCGCAGCCTGGGGGCTGGCCTGGTTTCAATTGGCCAAGCAGGGTTTGGAGTTCGCGAACTTTAAACGCGAAGCAATGATCCTGGGTGTTTTAGTGATTCCTCTTGCACTCTTTTTGCACGAAGTGCTCGCCAAAAAGAACACAAAAGAGGCACAAAACGACAGTGAAAACGATTCATCCGGGCGCAATATGCCGCAATAAAATGTGTGCCTAGTACACAGCTGAGATAAAAACCGCGATATTCACAAAATTCATATAGAAGCGCTTGACTCGCCTGTAGCAAGTGCTTTAATTTTGACCCGCTACAGATTGAGATTCGACCCAAGACTAGGCTTTTGTAAGACTTCCGCTTGCTCAAGACACTTGGACGCACCACGACCTGAGCAATAGCTTTTTAGGGAGCTAAACCACTCCAACCTCACCGGGTTGGAATTTTTGTTAGGTCAGCTTAGCTGACACATTTTGTTGCAAGACGAGGAATTTATGTCAGATCTAGTCTCTGGTGTTGTTAAATGGTTTAACGACGACAAGGGTTATGGTTTTATTGAGCGTGATGGTGGTGCGGACGTATTCGTTCACTTCCGTGCAATCAACGGCACTGGTCGTAGAACCCTGAAAGAAGGTCAGAAAGTGACTTTCGAAGTAACCCAAGGCCAAAAAGGCCCGCAAGCGGAAAACGTAACTCCTCTCTAAGGTCGAGTTAAACCAGGGGGTGATTGAGCAATCAATCACCCCTTGCTCTTTTGGGCTTGTGCATTTTACAAATGCCTTTAGGAGCAACGTTTTCGATAATTGGCTTGGCGTTGCATAGCTCAGTTGCTGTTGACTCTGCTGCTTTCTGGTTAGGATTGCGGCCAAAGTTTTTTGTCGAATCAATTTCCCCTGTTTATCCTTCCTATTGTTATATCCCATGTTGAGTTTCCAGTGGTTTCTCTGGTTGGTCGTGCTTGCACTGGTCGCGTTCTATTGGCGCGATTCGCTGCGCGTTAAAGAAATTGCATTTAAAGCTGCACAAGAGCGCTGTCGCGAGATGCAGGTGCAGCTTTTGGATGAGGCCGTTTATTTGCGCCGCCTGTGGCTTAAACGCAATGATCAAGGGCGCCTTGCGCTGTGGCGCGCTTTCTATTTTGAATTTACCGTTTCCGGTTCTGATCGCTATCTGGGACGAGTATTTATGCTCGGCGACAGGGCCGAGGCGGTGCAGTTGCAACCCCATAGATTGCAATAAACCCGGTCTGATATAAGTGGATGTGCATCATGGCAATCGACTACAAACAAAATATTCCGCTGGACGTTGATCAGGTCATCCAGTTGTATAAAAACACCAGCCTGGGTGAGCGTCGTCCGGTGGAAAGACGCGAAACCTTTGTCGCTATGATCCAAAATGCCAATTTAATTATTACTGCCTGGGATGGCGCCACGCTGGTGGGCATAGCGCGCGCGCTGACAGATTTCGCCTATGTCACTTACCTCGCCGATTTAGCGGTGGATCAAGCGTACCAGCAGCGCGGTATTGGCAAGGCGCTACTCGCACAAGTGCAACAGGCGACTGAGCCGGAGTGCATGATGGTATTGCTCGCTGCACCTCAGGCCAACGACTATTATCCCAAGTTGGGTTTCACCCACAACCCGCGCGCCTGGATGCTCAAAAGCAATTACTGATTCCCCAATTTATATTGAAGTGCAGGTGCACATGCTAAGTATTTTTATCGCCGCCTTGGTGTGCGTTTTTGTTTTTAACGCGGCACCCGTCCCGGTGTTTGCAGAAACCCTTGGGCGCGTTAGCGTTCAGCAACAGGCGCGCTAGCGTTTCGGGAATTATTTTTTTATGGCAAAAGACCTTCAGTTAAAAAAAGATCCGCAATTAAAAGTTGGCGGTTGGAAAACCAAAAGCTCGGCCGTGGTTTACGAAAACCCCTGGATTCGCGTCAACCACGAAGAGGTGGTTACACCCAAGGGCACAGATGGTATCTATGGCGTAGTGCATTTTAAAAACACCGCCATCGGGGTAGTGCCTATAGATGTCGAGGGTAACACCTGGCTAGTCAAACAAAGCCGCTACACGCTCAACCAATTTACCTGGGAGATTCCCGAGGGTGGTTGTCCCGAAGGTGAAAGCCCGCTCAATGCGGCGCAGCGCGAATTGGAGGAAGAAGTGGGTTTGCTGGCTGGCGAGTGGCAGCAGTTACTGATCCTGCATTTATCCAATTCAGTCACTGACGAATTCTGTTAGTTGGAGGCTACTGAGGATATAGAGGTGCAAAAACTGCCGTTGCGTGAAGCTATAGAGATGGTAAAGCGCGGCGAGATCACCGATGGTATCAGTGTCGCCGCGCTGCTGCGCCTGGCGCTGGAACTTTAGTGCTTGGCTAACCACTGATCCAGCTGCTTTTGTGTTGCCGCTTGATCTTCAAACCGGGTAATGCGCCCGATTTCTGTACCGTCCCTAAATACCAACAAGCTGGGATATTGCATCACTTTATAGGCGCGCGCGTGTGCGTTGTTTTGGTCGTAGACGATAGCAAAATCCAGCGCTTGCTTGTGCCTGTAATCCTCAATATCTTTTGGCTCCGCCCATAAATAAGTGGCAAAGCTCTGCCAGTCGGCGCTGATTTTTTTTGCCGATATGTCGGCAAAGAGCTGCTTGGCCGTTTTGTCTGCAGCGATACAATTGCTGGCCATGGCCGGCTCTATATCGGCGAAATACCAGCTGCACCAGCTGGCGGTAAAGTAGCGAATTGCCAGGCCGTTGGGCAGGTTGAGTGTGGCCGCCGCAGTACCTTTATCGAGTAATTCCTCGGCGGGCGCGAGTAGCTGACTGCGCGCTAGCTGCTCCAATTTTTTATGCAGTTTTTCATCGGCGTGATAAGTGGTGTACACCACTTGCCCCTGAGCGTTAATCAGCACATGAAAAGGTGTACCGGCAAAATTAAAATTGCCGGCAATGCTGCTGTTGCTGTCGAGCACTATGGGCAGGGTTAGGTGATATTTATCCACTATGCGCTGCAAGGTTTGCGTGTCTTCATTGATATTTAAATTCACCGCATAAATGGCAATCTGGTCGCGATACTTTTGGTATGTGGCTTCCAGGTCAGGCATCTGCTTGCGGCAATCCAGGCACCAGCTGGCCCAGAGTTTTAAATACACAGGCCTGTGGCCGATAACCTTGTGCAAATCGATATTTTTGCCCAGGTGAATGGCAGTGCCGTTAAACACTTCATATTCGGGCGCAAGCTGCAGTGGCCCGGCAAAGAGCCGGGCACTGAGCAGTGACAGCATAACCAACAACAATGTAAAAGCTAACTTCATGGATTTATGTCCTTAATCTCCGGGATAAAATGAAAACCTACGGCGATGCGATTCCAGGCGTTAATCGCCACTATGGCAGAGCTGAGGTTAACGATTTCGCTTTCGCTAAAATGTTCAGCCACTTCGGCAAAATCCGCTTGCGCAATAGTTTGATCGGCCAGGCGGGTGAGTTTTTCGGTCCAGTTTAATGCCGCCTTTTCGCGCGCGCTAAAAATTGGCACTTCACGCCAGGCGGG
>CBINKF010000111.1:0-8038 GCA_966251115.1 uncultured Cellvibrio sp. | reverse complement strand
CAGACGGAGCCGGTTCCGGCAGCCGCGCCCTCCGGCGCGCACGTCGCGGTCGAAGCGCTGCGGCCCGTCGCGGGCGAGCCGGCGGCGGTGGTCCCGCCCTCTGCAGCGAGGGGTTTGTCGGCGACGGTCGGCGGCAACTTGCTGCAGCTGCTGCAACACAATCGGGTTTTTGCCGGCCTGGCTGAATTCATTCATCAATGCAATTTTCATGGGGATGCTCTCTACAAACTGTTAACAGATGGGTGGGATAAAAGGCTGACAGGCTCTGTGGCACTGTTTGTAGGTAAAGACCGAGGGGTAAACCGATTGTTGTGGGCTAATGATAAAGCCTGGGGCGGGGGATTTAAATCAGAAATACATTTCTTAGCTTGATTCCTGGCTGCCGATTGCGGGGGTAGGTGCGATTAGCGAAGCGTAATCGTACGAATGGATTGCCGCAGTGTGTGGGGTGGAATTGCCCGGATTGAAATTGGCAACGAAAGTGTTTTTCCGTAAGGGTTTAAGCTTGATTGCATGCGTACGATTACGGGTATCTACTGGACTAAATTTAAGATGCGATAAAGTTATTTAATCGCATCTTAAATATTATCTGTTTGCTTGCTGGATTTTGATGTTGGATTAGTAAGACTTGTAAGACATGATTACTGTTTCCTCGCCACCAACATACCCGTCTTCATGCACCGATACGAGTTTAATTTGACCAACATTTCCTGATATTTGGTAAGTTAGTAGTGAACCATCTTTTTTAACGTCTTTTGAACCCCATTTAATTCCATTAACGTAGAGTACAAGGCGGGCTCTTGTCTTATCTCCAACGTTATCGTGCGCGAAAACCTCAATAGCATTTAAATACACCATGCTTTGGCCTCCGGCAGGATTGTAATTTACGTTGAACGAACTTGTAGTGCCACATATTTGACCTCCAATACAAATTCCTCCGTCATAAGGGGCATCACACAATCCAGTTGGGCATGGTGCAGAGTGATAATCAAGACCCTCCCAATAAAAATACGGGGCGCCAGGTGACCAAAATGAATAATCCTCCGCCATGGAATTTGAAGCGGAAAATAAAGCTGCGACCAAAGGTAGCGCAAGTAAAATTCTTTTAAGCATATTATGTCCTTAATATTTTAATGTTTATCCAGCAAACGGCGTATTATTTTTTTTTTTAATTTAAAATTCAATATAAAAATCTGGACTTTAGAATCTCAGTAAATTATAGAGTGGCGGTCAGTGCTTCGGAAGAAAATTAACTGTCGAAGCTTGTTTGGGTATTTTTCTTCTTTTCAATAAAAATTGAGTGACAAGTAATTTGAATACAAAAGCGCGCGTCCGTTTAAAGGTTGAATTACAGCGCGTGTTTTTCCAAATGCGCAATCAACTTTTGATGCACACCGCCAAAGCCGCCATTGCTCATAATCACTATATGGGTGTCCGGCTCGCACAGGGAGATGGCGCAGTGGATCAGCTCGTCCAAGTCGTGCACCAGCTTGGCGGGCACCGGGCTTTTGTTGACCACCGCATCCATCGCCCAGTCGCTGTTGGGCGGCTGGTACCAGAGCACATCGTCGGCGTCGGTCACACGTTGGTTTAACGCGTTTTTATGTACACCCATGCGCATGGTGTTGGAGCGCGGCTCGATGATTGCGATGATTTTTTGCTCGCCGACTTTGGCGCGCAGGCCGGCGAGAGTGGTTTTGATCGCGGTGGGGTGGTGGGCGAAGTCGTCGTAGACCTTAATCCCGTGAACGTCCGCCAAACACTCCATGCGCCGTTTAACCCCGGCGAAAGTCTCCAGCGCCTTGGCGCTCACCTCGGGCGCAACGCCCACATGGCGGGCGGCAATCATCGCCGCCAGGCCGTTGTTAACACTGTGCACGCCGGTTTGCTGCCAATTGACGCGGGCGACTTCGCTGCCCTGATGTAAAACGGCAAAATTGGAACCGTCGGCGCTGAGCAATTGCGCCTGCCATTCGGCGGTGGGCGCGTCTTCATTCTGGATAACGCCAAACTGCTGCAGCGGTGACCAGCAACCCATAGCCAGCACTTGCTTTAAGGCTTGATCTTGCGCAGGCGCGACAATCAAGCCCTCGCCGGGAATAGTGCGCACCAGATGGTGGAATTGCTTTTGGATGGCGGCGAGATCGGGGAAGATATCGGCGTGATCAAATTCCAGGTTGTTGAGAATCGCAGTGCGCGGGCTGTAGTGGACAAACTTGGAGCGCTTGTCAAAAAAGGCGCTGTCATACTCCTCGGCCTCCACCACAAAAAACGGCGTTTTGCCCAGGCGCGCCGAACTGGGAAAGTTTTTGGTCACCCCGCCGATCAGGTAGCCAGGCTCCATGCCCGCGTATTCCAGAATCCAGGTGAGCATGGAGCTGGTAGTGGTTTTGCCGTGGGTGCCGGCCACCGCCATCACCCATTTGCCTGGCAGTACATGGTCGTGCAGCCACTGGGGGCCAGAGGTGTAGGGTATACCTTTGTTAAGCAGATACTCCACCGCCGGGTTGCCGCGGCTCATGGCGTTGCCCACTATCACCAGGTCTGGCGCTGGCTCCAATTGACTGGGGTCGTAACCCTGGATCAGTTCAATACCCGCGGCCTCCAGCTGGGTGCTCATGGGCGGGTAGACATTGGCATCGCTGCCGGTGACGCGGTGGCCCAGTTCTTTGGCGAGTTGCGCAAGGCTGCCCATAAAAGTGCCGCAGATGCCGAGAATATGAATGTGCATAACTGTCTCTGAATACGGGTTATTTGGGGCGATTAACCTATACTTTTAATTGGAATGCAACTATTAACCCGGCGATCAAAAATATCGTCCTGACATATTTGATCGGCGCCCTGAAAAATCTGGCGCAGATGCGTAAATATGCTTGATTTTTCAGGGCTAGCGCCAGCCTTCAGCTGACGGCGGCACATCCCTGTGCCGCACTACTAATCCGACAATATTCATCGTCGGATTAGTAATTGAGCGAATTGAAATTTAAACGCTTGATGGTGTCCTGTTTATGGTGATAGACCTGTTTGCTACTAACAATGTTTTGGATTAGATCTGATGGGCTTGAAACGATTCTGCTGGCTGTGGTTGCTGGTGATTTTCTGGCAGGGAATCGTATGGGCTGATGGGCCCCTGGAGGCAATTAAAATTGCAGGTGTAGACCCGCGCTTTCGCGTAGCTCAGGATTATTTTGCGGGGCTGTTGCAAAAAGCCTTAATTCGCGGCGCCGATGGTCGCCCGGTACCGCCGCTGCTGGAGCAGCAATTAATGGAGCAGGAGCGGGCTACGCAGGAACTGATTCGCGGGCGGCTGCTGGATGTTTACTGGATGGGCACCAACAGTTTTCGCGAAACCCATTTGCGCGCAATTAAAATTCCGTTGACACGCGGACTATTAGGTTACCGGCGTTTTATTATTGATCAGGCGGCAGTGGAAAGGTTTCGCGCAATAAATAATATCGACCAGTTAAAACAATTGGTCGCCTGTCAGGGGCGCGGCTGGCCGGACACTTTGATATTGCGCGCGGCTGGCCTACGCGTGCGCGAAATTTCCGCTTACGATCATATTTACCAGAGCTTGAGTTCAGGGGTGTGTGATTATTATCCGCGCGGTTATTTTGAGGTGCCCAGCGAGTTAACCACCTTTCGCAAGGATTACCCGGGTCTGGCTAACGAAAACAGTATTTTGTTGCACTATCCTTTTGCGATTTATTATTTTGTCAATCGCGATAATGAGGCGCTGGCAACCTGGATTGAGCGCGGCCTGGAGCGCATGATCGACTCGGGTGAATTTTTAGCGTTTATGCACCAACAACCGCTGACGGCTTCGATATTCCCCTTAAAGCTGGGCAATAATTGGCGAATTTTTGAATTGTCCAACGTCGAAGTCCCAAGCGATACCGATTATCAAAACCCGCGCTATTGGTTTCAGCCAGAGGATTTTGGTGTGAGGCCAGCCAATTGATCCTGTTAAATTACCTTGAGGCAAAACCCAAGGGGGCATGATGCGGCGCTTTATGGTGTTGGGATTACTGATGATGGCAACCTGGGTTAATGCGCAACCCCTTGAATTAAAAATTGCCACCCAAACTGATCTTACCCCGGCACAACATTTTTTTGTTGGTTTGCTTGAAGCCGCACTGCGCGAGGGTGCTGATGGGCGCCAGGTTCCTGTGCTGCACGAAATTGGATTTATGGAGCAGGAGCGCGTGGTGCGCGAATTACAGCGCGGCCGTTTGCTTGATATTTACTGGCTGGGCACAACCCTGGAGCGAGAGGAAACTTTGCGGGCAATTCCCATACCTTTAATGCGGGGGTTGCTCGGCTACCGTCGCTTTATTATTCGCAAGCAAATGGTCAGTAACTTTGATCAGGTAAAAAGCCTGGCAGATTTACGTCAGTATACCGCCTGCCAGGGGCTGGGCTGGCCGGATACCGATAGTATGCGCGCCTCGGGTTTAACGGTTAAAACCTCTCCACGGGTTGAAAATATTTTTCGCCAGTTGGCCTCGGGGCGATGCGACTATTTTCCGCGCGGCTATTTTGAAACTTTTACCGAAATTGCCGAGCGAACCCAGGTTTACCCCGATTTAATCACCTATCCAACCTTGATCTTGCACTATCCATTCCCCGTCTATTTTTTTGTGAATAAAGACAATAAGGAATTGGCGCAGTGGATAACCACAGGGCTTGAGCGCATGATCGACAGTGGTGAGTTTGAGCGCTATATCGCACATCATCCTTTTACCGAGGGAGTATTTCCATTGGCAATCCAGGGAAACTTCAGAAGGATTGATATCCCCAACCCCTATTTGCCTAAAAACACAAATTATAACAACCCGCGTTACTGGATTTTGCCCGGTGATTGGGCGATAACGCCCTGAGTTTAGCTGTTTAAATAGCGCGCGCGTTTATTGGCTTTAAGCTTGTGCAGGTCCGCCATAAATAGCCCATCCAGGCAGTTGCCGAACTCTGAATCCACACTAAAGCCCAACAGC
Source organism: uncultured Cellvibrio sp. (assembly GCA_966251115.1). GTDB lineage: Bacteria > Pseudomonadota > Gammaproteobacteria > Pseudomonadales > Cellvibrionaceae > Cellvibrio. Next base: position 3,044 of record CBINKF010000111.1, on the reverse strand, counting down.
TGCCAACCACCCTCCTCAAACAGCGCCGCATACTGTTTGTAGAGCACCGGAATTTTGCAATTGTGCTCGGCGAAAGCTTTTTGCAGCAACTCAAAACCCTGTTCGCGATTGAGATGGGCGAACTGCTGTTGCAGCGCAATCAGGGCGTCTTCTTCCAGCAGATAGGGATGTTTGCCATCGGCCAGAGGCTCTTCACTGCTATAAAATTTTTGATAGTAGAAGACCAGCATATCGCGCAATGCTTTGGGGTATTGCGCGCTCATACTCACCGGGCCAAACATGTAGCGAATACTGGGGTTGTGTGTGATATAGGCACCTATGCCCTGCCACAAGTAGTCCAGGCTGGCTTTGCCCCAATAGTCCGGGTGCACAAAACTGCGGCCCAGTTCCAGGCCTTCGGGCAGATAATTTTTAATCTCGGATTGGTAGTCAAATAAATCGGCGGTGTACAGGCCTTTAATGCCCTGGCGCGCTGCTATATTGCCCGCTTCACCCAGGCGATAGGCGCCGGCGATACACAGCTTGTCTTCATCCCAGAGCACCAGGTGGCGATAGTGGTGGTCGTATTTATCCAGATCGCGCCGGCTGCCGGTGCCTTCGCCTACTAAGCGAAAAGTGAGTTCGCGCAGGCGGCCAATTTCACGCAGCACGCTCGGGTGCCTGTCGTAGTCGCACATATAGATGCGATGGTTATCGCGGGTAGAGCCAATCAATTGTGCGTTTTTAAATTCCTTTTTTAGCGCGACGCGGTCCTCCGGGTGGGCGATAGTTTTCTCGGTGATAAAAATCGGGTTTTTGCCTTTGCCGATTTTATAGAGGTGCTTTTTCAGGCGTTTGGTCAGCGCCTTGTCGGTGAGCTTGTCAGATTCCAGTGCGTGGTAGGGGACCATCTCCCCGACGCGGAATTTAATTTCCGCCGAGCGCTTGTTAAACATTTCATGGGCGAGCAGGGCAGTGCCCAGGGGCTTGAACAGCATTGAGGCGCTGTAAAACAGCAGCGAATTTTTGGCTGAAACAAAGATCGGCAAAATCGGGGCATTGGCTTTGCGCGCAAAATGCAAAAAGCCCGATTGCCATTTGCCATCGCGGATACCGGCGGGGCTGGCGCGGGAGACTTCGCCAGCGGGGAAAATAATAATCGCCTGGTCGTTGTTGAGCGCCTGGATAATATTTTTGTAGCTCTGCCGGTAAGCGCCGCGGGTCATGTTATCGAGCGGCAGGAGAATATCGTGCAGTGGCTCAAAGGTCATGAGCATATCGTTGGCGACAATTTTCACATCCTTGCGCACTTCACTCACCAGGCGCAGCAGCGCCAGGCCATCGAGCGAACCTATGGGGTGGTTGGCGACTATGACTACACGGCCCTGGGCGGGAATATTGTTGCGCTCGCGCTGGGAAACGCTGTAGCTGAAGTTAAAGTACTCAAAAATGCGATCAATAAAATCTATGCCGCGCTGGCCCTGGTGTTCGCGCAAAAAACTGTTGATTTCCTGTTCGCGGGTGAGCTTGCGCAGCAGCGAGAGGGTGGAGTTGCGGATGATGGGCGCGCGCTCGGCAAAGCCGGGGAATTTGCTGACAACGGATTGTTCGATATTGAGCATGATGAGTCACAGCCTGGGTGGTTTGCTTCAGGCTATGACGAAGTGGTGACACTGGGATGAAAAAGCTGTGACGCTTTTGTGACAGGCTTGTCTTAAATGTTTGCGCGCTTAAGGTGAGGGCGCGCTTACGCTGAGGAATTAAAGGTGCCCCTGGATCTGCTCTTCCTGGCGCGCCACCAGTTCGGCGTAAGGCGCTTTAATTGCCAGCAACTTACCGCTGTCGCCCAGAATTTCGAGGTGATTGAGCAGCTCGGTATCTATGAGCCGCTGGCTGATAAGAATTTCGCCGCGATCGGGGCGCAGCTGGTTGTTGTGCTGAACGACAAAATCCTTGAGTAGCGATTTGCCGCTACTGCTGGGTTCGGATAACTCGTGAATCGCCGCTGCCAGTTGCAGGCGCGGGCTGGGGGTGCGCGCCGCCAGGTTGGTGAGCAACTGGGCCGTGCAAACCGCGCGGAAACAGCATTCATAGTAGGCCTCGCCAGTAAAGTCGATAAGCAGGGTATCGCCTGAGAGCATCTGCTTTTGCCCGGTATAAAGGCCAATAACCCCTTGCAGTTGGCGCTCAAATCGGCGCAATACAGTGGCAAAAGCCTCGCTGTTCAACTGCTGGTAAAGACGCTCCATATTGGTAATTTGCAAACTCAGGCGCACCGACACCTGAATGGGAACCTCGGGTTCCGGCGCGGGGATATCGGGTATGGCGGGAATCTTCTCCACCACCGCGGTAACCAGGTCGCCCGCGCTGGGCATGCGCTGCTTCATCTGCGCCCACCACTGGCGCTGGATCGACCACCAGATAATAAACAGGCATACAAAAATGCTGCTCAGCCAGAAAAAGAAGAAGTGGTAATCGCGCTGGGTGTGGCGCGGCACATCAATGACCACCTCCAGGTAGCCGTAAATATTATTGTGCAGGGCGATAGGGGCCGAGTAACTAAAGCGGCGGCCCTCCTGGGGCTGATTGGGGCTAAATCCACTTTGCACCAGCAGTTTGTTTTCCACATTGTGAATACTGGTGCCGAGCACATAGGGGAACTGTCGGGTTTCGGTCAGGATCGCCTGGAGGCCAACTAAATCCTGCTGCATGGCGGCGTTAACCGCTTGCCGCGCCGCGCTGGTGGCTATGGCCTCGCCGTAGAGGTTAAGCCGCTCGCGCTGGTTGGCTTCGGTGTTTTGGTAGTAGAGAACGCCACCAAATATGCCGAGAAACAGCAGCAGCAAGCTGCAAAGGCTGAGTTGGGGGTAGGTCTTATAAGTGCTTTTCAACGTCATAGTAATCAGAGGGTCCTTGCCTGTTTGTGCAGCTCTGGGTCAGAGGGCTTATATCCTTAATAAGCTGAGCCAGAGGGCTGAAAAGGGATGAATCACACTCGTCAGGAGGTGTATTTATGCGCCGCATTTTAGCCTATCGCCACGCAGGCCGACAGGGGCACAGGCGAG